>CAZNMK010000001.1:0-40184 GCA_964574045.1 uncultured Roseovarius sp.
CACCAATGGGATGCCGTGCAGCTGGACGAGGGCGAGGCGATACCGCCGCTCGACGACTACGAGGCATTGTGGGTGATGGGCGGCCCGATGGATGTGTGGGAGGAAGACGCGCACCCCTGGCTCAGGGCCGAGAAGGCGCTGATCCGCGATGCGGTCGAGACCCGCGGCATGCCCTATCTGGGTCTCTGCCTGGGGCATCAGCTGCTGGCCGAGGCGCTGGGCGGGGCGGTGGCGCCGGCGGCAACCCCCGAGATCGGGGTGATGGACGTGCAGCTGACCGAACTGGGTGCCTCGGGCGTGTTTCTCGACGGGTTGCCCGAGCGGTTTCCGTGCCTGCAATGGCACAGCGCCGAGGTCACGCAAATGCCGCCCGGCGCGCAATGCCTTGCCACCTCGCCGGCCTGCGCGGTGCAGGCGATGCGCTGGGGGACGCGCGCGCATTCGGTGCAGTTCCATATCGAGATCGAGCCGGAAACCGTTGCCGACTGGGCCGCCATACCGGCCTATGCCGAGGCGTTGGACCGCGCCGCCGGCCCGGATGCGCTGGAACGGCTGGACGCCGATTGTGCCGCGCGCATGGACGATTTCAACACCATGGCCGAACGGATGTATCTGAATTGGCTGCAGACCGCGGCGCACGCCTGACGGTTGGCCGCGCCGGCGGCCGCGGGGCTGATGTCTCAGGTCTCGGCTGCGCGCGTCAGCGACAGGCGCGCGGTTTCCAGATGCTTTTTCATCAGGGATGCCGCGCGCTCGGGCTCGCGGTTGCGGACGGCGTTCAGAACCGCCCGGTGCTGGATGTTGTACTGGCGGATGATGTCGTCGTTCAGGGTCAGGTGGCGCATCAGCATCCATTCCTCCTGATCGCGGATCGATGTGACCTGATCGACGATCCAGACCAGCAGCGAGTTGCGCGTGCAGGCGACGAGGCCGCGATGGAATTCGGCATCGGCCTCGGCAAAGGCGACGGGCCGGCCGATGCTGTGCTCCATCTGGTCGCACAGCCCGGCGAGCTGGTCGAAATCGGTCTGGCGGCCGTGCATCACCGCCAGGCGGCAGACATGGGGCTCGATCGCGAAGCGGGCGTCCATCAGTTCGAGCGGGTTCGCCGCGCCGATCGCCGCCATCGAATCGCTGGCCGGCGCGCGGGCGACGTAGCTGCCGCTGCCGGGCCGGATTTCGACCCGGCCTTCGCGGGCGAGGCGATTGAGCGCCTCGCGGACCGTGCCGCGGGCGACGCCATGCGATTCGGCGAGCGCGCGTTCGGGCGGCAGCCGGTCGTTGACCATGTAGGTTCCGCTGGCGATGGCACGCCTGAGAAGGGTGGCGATTTCGGCGGCTCCGGGCTTTGGCGGGTTGCTGTTCGTCATGACAATCCTTTCTAGTTGATCCAATAATATACCGATATTGCGAATTGTCGAGGATTGGTGCGCATTTTGGCGCAAAAATGGTTGACAGCCTGTTGTACCGCAAATCAAACTCGCGTCGTCGGGCGGGGATCGTTTCAAGGCAATCGCCGACATGGTCAATGCGATATCGGGAACGACAACATGGCATTTCCAGATCATGCTGACTTCGTCATCATCGGCGCAGGCATCCACGGTCTGTCGACCGCATGGCGGCTGGCGGACCGGCTGATCGAAGCCGGCGAACCGGTCGAGGGGCGCATCGTCGTCCTCGACAAGTCCGGTATAGCTTCGGGGGCGTCCGGTATAGCGTGCGGCGTGGTCCGCAACAACTATTTCCAGCCCGCCATGCGCCGGCTGATGGCGCATTCGGTCGGGGTGTGGGAAAGCGATCCCAAGGGGCTGAGCTATCATCCTGTCGGCTACATGCAGATATCCTGCGAAAGCATGCACGCGGATGTGCGCTCGATCTTCGAGCAGCAGCAGGAGATCGGGTACGAGAGCGCGTTCATAGAGGGGGCCGCGGCCTCGGACGCCTACATGAAGGACATGTTCTCCGACTGGCAGGCGCAGGGCATCACCAGCGTCCTGCACGAAAAGCGGGGCGGATACTCGAACAACACCAAGTCGATGTACGGCATCGCGAAAAAGGCCGAAGACCGCGGCGTGCGCATCGTTTCCGGCGTGACCGTGACGGCGCTCAACAGCGAGAGCGGCTCGCCGGCTATCCGGTCGGTCGAAACCGACCGCGGCACCATCGGCTGCGACCGCCTGATCATCGCCCCCGGCCCGTGGGTGCGGGATTTCTGGGCGATGCTGGGCCTGCCGTCCAGGATCACCGTCAAGTCCCTGGACGGGCAGGTGCACGACGATGTCGACATGTGGCGGTTCTGGCAGCTCGAGGAAGGCGTGCTGCAGGTGCCGCCCGAGATGCTGCAGACCAATGACGGCAAGGTGCCGCCGGTGATCCACGTCGATACCGACGCGCCGCTCTATTCCTGTGTCGACGGCTCGCTGATCACCGACCGGATCTGGGGCATCTACTACAAGCCCGACTGGCATTTCGGCGGCGTGCAGGGCGGGGCGTCGCCCTACAAGGTGGAAACGCCGGCGGACGAGGTGGCGATCGACCCCTACGGGCCGTCGAGCCCCGAATTCGTCGCCTCCGAAGGGTTCGCGCACATGTGGGTTTCGGCCCTGGCGCATTGCCACAAGCGGTTCGAGGGGATGATGGGCAAGTACCACCGCGAACCGTCGGGCGGGATCGGCTGCTTTACCGCCGACAGCTTTCCGGTCTTCGATCATTTCCACGGCAACGCGACCGTCATCGCCGACTCGAACCACGGCTGGAAGATGCTGGGCGTCGGCCACCTGATCGCCGACGAGGTGCTGGGCGAAACCCAGGATCTGCTGGAACCGTTCCGTTTCGACCGGTTCGCGGCGGGGCGCCTGCATCCGGTCTCGAACAGCCCGTATCCGTGGAGTTGACCGCCGCTTTGAAACCGGGGGCCGGCGCGCCGGTATCCCCCAATACATAAGACAGGGAGAACGACAGTGGCCGAAACCGACCTTGAAAGATTCGTCGACGCCAAGGGGCGCGACGAAAAGATCAAAGAAGTCCGAGAGATGATCGACCGCATGGGGATCGAATACCTGTATCTCCAGTTCGTTTCGGTCACCGGCAAGATCATGGGCAAGGGCATCCCCGCCGATCACTGGGAAAGCATCGCCAAGAAGGGGTTCCAGCTGGTCTACGGCGCGACGATGAACCTGTTCACGAACCGCGCCGGCGAGTATCTGGGCTACGGGCCCGAGGCCGCGGAACTGGTCGGCATCCCCGAGCCGGAAACCTTCATGCAGCTTCCCTGGGCGCCTCAGATCGGGCGGATGTTCTGCACGCTTTTCCGCAACCGCGAAGAGCGCGAGAACCCGGGCGGCTATCTGACCGCCGACTGCCGCGGCAACCTGCGGCGTCTGCACGAGGAATTCACCAAGAAGCACGGCACCAAGCTGCGCATCGGCACCGAGCCCGAGATGATGTGGCTCAAGTTCGACGAGAACGGCAAGCCGCGCGACGGCTATTCCAAGCCCTACTGCTATCACATCGACCAGTTCGAGAGCCTGCGCCCGGTCAGCATGCAGGTGATCCGCTATGCCCGCAGGATGGGGCTCGACATGATCCAGGGCGATCACGAGGACGCGCCGGGGCAGCTGGAACTGAACTGGATGTTCGACGACGTGCTGCGCAACGCCGACCGGCTGACGACCTACCGCCAGATCTGCGCGCAGGTGGCGCGCGAAAACGGCATCTTCGCATGTTTCATGACCAAGCCCTTCATGGGGGTGTCGGCCAGCGGCTGTCACCACAACATGAGCCTGTGGCGCGGCGGCGAGGACGAGTTCGTCAAGTGCGGCAACGACCCGGCCGAGTTGCCGGGAATGGCCGAGAACTATATGTATGTCAGAGGCGGCGAAAACACCTTCATGCCCGACGACGACGACCCGCAGATGCCCGGCAAGGAAGGGCTGGTGGCGATCGGCGGCGTGGTGCACCACCTGCAGGCGCTGACCGCGATCGGCTGTTCGACGGTGAATTCCTACCGCCGGCTGTGGGATACGGGCTTCTGGGCGCCGGTGTTCGCCGACTGGGGATTCCAGAACCGGACCACGGGCCTGCGCGTCTCGGCGCCCGGCCGGTTCGAGTACCGCTCGGTCGACTCGATGGTGAACCCCTACCTGATGGGGTCGACCCTGCTGGCGGCGATGGATGACGGCATCGACAACAAGCTCGACCCCGGCGAACCCGAGGAACGCAACATCTACGAGGCGATCAAGGCCGGCAAGGACGTTCGCAAGCTGCCGATGTCGCTGGGCGAGGCGCTCGATCACCTGGCGGAAAGCACCGTCGTGCAGCGCGGCCTGCCGGGCGAGATGTATCGCCTCTACGACGAGTACAAGCGCGACGAGTTCGCCCGCTTCATGTCGACCGTGACGGAGTGGGACAAAGAGTTGTACATGGAGTGTCTTCCGTAAGTTACGGAATTTAAATGAAAACCCAGTGTCGGGAGCCGGGTGTGCCCAGCTCCCGGTGAGACACTGCATCCCAAGGAGCAAGGATCATGTGTGGAATTGCGGGCCTGATTCACAAGGGCGGGAGTTCCGATGTCGGCCGCGAGATGACGTCGATGCTGCAGGCTCTCAAGCATCGCGGACCGGACTCGACCGGCTATGCGGTCTACGGAATGCCCGTCGCGGGCGAGATCATCATGCGCCTCAAGGTCGCCGAGGCCGAGGACATGGCAAAGGGGCACGGCGTGCATCAGCGGATCAAGGACCGCATCGCCGCGGTCGAGGCGATCCTGGGCGAGCACGAGGTCGAGATCAAGGCGCGCACCGCGCCGACCGAGTATTCGCTGCGCTACGTGCTGGAAAGCGGCGGCGATTTCACCCGCACCGCCGCCAGCATCGAGGAAACCGACGGCGTCGAGATCCTGTCGGTCGGCAACGGGCTGGAGCTGATCAAGGATCTCGGCGACGCCACCAAGGTGTCCGGCACCTACGGGCTGAACGAGTTCCGCGGCACGCATGGCATCGGGCACACGCGCATGGCGACCGAATCGGATGTCGACATCCGCTCGGCCCACCCCTACTGGGCGTTTCCCTACAACGACGTCAGCGTCGTGCATAACGGCCAGATCACCAACTACTGGCTGATGCGCCGCGAACTGGAGCGCAAGGGCCACCGGTTCATGTCTAACTGCGACTCGGAACTGCTGGCCGTCTACACCGCGCACAACCTTGCCAGCGGCGTCCCGCTCGAGGACAGCCTGCGCCGGTCGATCGAAGAGATCGACGGGGTGTTCACCTATCTTGTCGCGACCAGCGACAAGCTCGGTATGGCCAAGGACACGATGGCCGCGAAACCGCTGGTGCTTTACGAAAGCGACGACGTGATCGCCATGGCCTCCGAAGAGGTGGCGATCCGTTCGATCTTTCCCGAAGAAATCGACACGTACGATCCCTATGACGAGGAGGTCCGGGTATGGCAGGCGTAAGCGATGCCGAACTGAAGGCAATGACGCAGTCCGAGCGCGCGCGCGCGCTGGGCATGATGACGGAACAGCTGACCGGCAAGTCGCTCTATATCGAGTTCGACCCGGATGCCGAGGCGCGGTTCACCTATCCCTGGGCGCCCGATGTCGATTTCAACAAGCGTACCGAGATCGACACCGGCGAGATGACGACCACCGAGGTCAACCGCAGGGTCCGCGAACTGATGGCCGAGGGCTATGGCACGATCGTGCTGAAGAACCCGCGCGGCAAGCATTCGCTCGGTGTCGGTATCCTGAGCCGGCTGAACCTGATCATCGAGGGGTCTTGCGGCTACTTCGCCACCGGCCTGATCGACGGGCCGAACGTGCGCATCAACGGCCGCGTCGGCTGGTCCTGCGCCGAGAACATGATGTCGGGGACGGTGGTGGTGGAAAAGAACGCCGGCTCGACCTTCGGCGCGGCGATCCGCGGCGGCGACCTGGTCTGCAGGGGCTCGGTCGGGTCGCGCACCGGCATCGACCAGAAGGGCGGCTCGATCATCGTCGGCGGCGACACCGGCGCGCTGACCGGCTTCATGATGCAGCGCGGGCGCATGGTGATCTGCGGCAACGCCGGCAAGAACCTGGGCGATTCGATGTATGACGGAACGATCTACATCGGCGGCGAGATCAAGTCGCTGGGCGTCGACGCGGTGCCGGCCGAACTGACCGATCTCGACCGCAAATGGCTGACCCGCAAGCTGACGCAATACGGGCTGATGCCCGATCGCGGCGTCGATCACTTCCAGAAGATCATCTCGGGCAAACAGCTGTGGAACTACGACAACCTGGAGCCCAACGAGAAGAAGTTGATCCTCTAGGTATTGGAAAGGAATGGAAAAATGGCTGACGGAGATCTGCCCGTAAAGAAACCGCTGACCCGCGATACCAACCGTATCGGCGACAGCTTCGTATTCCCGCCTCGGGTGATGGACGACATCCACGTCAAGGCCGAGCTGGGCCGTTACCGGATGCGCGGCTTTTCGCTGTTCAAGAAGATCCCGCACTGGGACGATCTGACCTTCCTTCCCGGAACGCTGACGCGCTTCGTGATCGAGGGCTACCGCGAGAAATGCGAAACCCGCACGCTGATCGGCCCGCGCGCCAAGCGGCCGCTCGACCTGGACATCCCGGTCTACATCACCGGAATGAGCTTTGGCGCGCTCAGCTACGAGGCCAAGACCGCGCTGGCGCGCGGCGCGACGATGGCGGGCACCGCCACCTGTTCGGGCGAGGGGGGCATGATCCCCGACGAACGCCGGTTTTCCGACAAGTGGTTCTATCAGTGCATCCAGTCGCGCTATGGCTTCAACCCCAACCACCTGGTGCTGGCCGACGGGGTCGAGTTCTTTATCGGGCAGGGCTGCAAGGTCGGGCTTGGCGGGCATCTGATGGGCCAGAAGGTGACCGACCAGGTCGCCGAGATGCGCTCGCTTCCCGCCGGGATCGACCAGCGCTCGCCGGCGCGCCATCCCGACTGGCTGGGCCCCGACGACCTGGCGCTGAAAATCCAGGAAATCCGCGAGGCGACGGACTGGCAGATACCGATCCAGCTCAAGCTCGGGGCGGCGCGGGTCTATGACGATGTGCGCATGGCGGTGAAATGCGATCCCGACTCGATCTACATCGACGGGATGGAAGGGTCGACCGGCGCCGGGCCGCACCTGGCGACCGAGGATACCGGCATTCCCGGCATCGCCGCGATCCGCCAGGCGCGCAGGGCCATCGACGACCTCGGCAAGCGCGGCGAGATCAGCCTCGTCTACGCCGGCGGCATCCGCAACGGCGCCGACGTCGCCAAGGCAATCGCGCTGGGGGCGGACGCCATCGCCATCGGCCATTCGGCGATGATGGCGCTCAACTGCAACAAGGACATCCCCGAGGCCAACTATCCCGAGGAAATCGGCGCCGAGCCGGGCTATTGCTATCACTGCCATACCGGGCGGTGCCCGGTGGGCGTGGCGACGCAGGACCCCAAGCTGCGCGAACGGCTCGACCCCGACGCCGCGGCGGAACGCGTCTACAACTTCCTGCACACGCTGACCATCGAGGCCCAGCTCTTTGCCCGGGCCTGCGGCAAGACCCATGTGCACAGCCTCGAGCCCGAAGACCTGGCCGCGCTGACGATGGAGGCGAGCGCCATGGCCGGCGTGCCGCTGGCGGGCACCAACCATACGGTCGGTGTCGCAGACTACCACCACCTGTGAGGAGGACCTGAAACATGGCTGGAACACAGTATCGCGGGTCCGAGATCACGGACGTCGACCAGTTCCTGAAAGACGCCGAAGGTCTCGTGACCGAACGCGAAAAGGAGATCGGCCAGCATATCGGCTATCGCTACGATGTGAACCTGGTTCCCGACTACGACCGGCTGACCCCGTTCCTGAAGGAATACATCGAGGTCATGGGCTGGGACGACCTGAACTGGCTCGAAGACATCCACATGGGCTATGAAGAGGGCATGCCCGCGGTCTTCGACCGCAACAACAACGGCTGGGTCCGCATCCCCGACACCATCGAACTGCCGGACAACCAGCAGGACAGGGACATGATCGCGCGCGAGTTGCTGATCAAGTTCCAGATGTCGGACCGCCACCCGCTGGTGGCGCTGCGCAAGGCGTACATGAAGTTCTGAGTCGACTCCGGCCGCAGCATCCCTGTGGCGATCGTGTCGAATCGGATCTTCCACCTGTGAAACCCTGTCCCGGCGCGGCGCCACCGCGCCGGGGCCCCTGACCGGGAGCAGACCATTGGGCCTTTTCCAGGAACAGCTCGGACTTGCCGCCAGCCCGCACCCGCTGCGCAAGAAGTTTCTCGCCTGGCAGTGCCGGACGCGGCAGATGATGATGCGCGACAATGGCGGACGGCCCGACGCGTCGGTCATGCCCGACGTGCTGTTGCCCGGCGCCGAACGGCCGATGGGGGCGATCATCACCCTGCTGAACCGGACCCCGGCGCATTCGGTCAATCCCGAACTGGTGCACATGGCGCGCCGGACCCACGATCCGGTTCACATCCGCAGCCGGGCGATGGAGTTCTTCGCCGCGACCTACTACCAGAAGCCCGAGCAGTTCTCGGACATCCTGACCGCGACGTTTCCGCCGGGATCGGAGGGCGCGCAGCGCATCCGCGAGGCCGGAAACTGCCGCCTGCTGTTCGACGCCTATGCCCAGACCTTCGACCTGCGGTGCCGCGTCTGGCTGCTGGCGCCGAACAATCCGCTGCACGCCGCGACCATGGCGCACAACCGGCTGTTCAACCCGGCGTTGCCGTCGGATACGGTCATCCTGGGGTTCGAACCGGATTGGACCAGATCCTCGGCCGCGCCCTGATCCGGGCAGGCAAGCGTCGTCGCGGCGCGTCTTGCCGGCCGTGACCGGCCGGTATAGATGAAGCCCTTGCGACAGGTCGTCCGAGGGTTGCGCATGAGTTCCTATCTTTTCGGGGCCGATCTCGCGGTTGCCGCCCGTCTGCCGAAAACCGACATGCTGGCACGCGAAAAGGTACGCATCGGCGTTCTCGCCCCGCTGACGGGCGATTCGGCGGCCTGGGGGCGGCCCGGCGCCGAGGGCTGCCGCATCTGGGCCGACTGGATCAATGCCAATGGCGGTCTGCGGGTCGGCAACCAGCGCCGCCTGGTCGAGATCGTGACATTCGACGACGAATACGACCCCGTCCGCGCGGTGGTCGGCGCCAAGTACCTGGTGCTGGAACAGCACGTCAAGATCGTGCTCATGCTGGGCGGCGACACGGTGCCGGCGATCGCCAATTTCCTGACCCGCAACAAGATGCTGGCGACGACGCTGCTGCCCAGCGACCTGTCGCCCGACACCCCCTATCTGATCGCGCCGTGCGAGGTGCATCCGATCTATGTCGTCACCGGGGTCGACTGGCTGGCCCGCAACCGGCCCGACCTGCGCCGCGCCGCGATCTGCGCGCAACGCGATGCGCTGGGCCTGCCGTCGCTGGCCACCTACAAGGCGGCGTTCGAATCGGCGGGCATTCCGGTGGTCAGGGAAATCCTGTTCTCGTCGAACGAGACCGACATGGACGGTATCGTCGCCGCGCTGCTGGACTCCGACCCCGACATCCTGTGCTGGGACACCGCCTACGAGCCCTATGTCCACGCCCTGACCGAGGCCGCCTGGCGGCGCGGTTTCAAGGGACAGATCCTGTCGTGCACCTGCGACAACTACCCCGGCCTGATCGAGCGGACCAGCCGCGAGTTCATGGAAGGCTTCGTGTTCCACTTTCCCGATTTCGACGATCCGGCGCTCGACGATCCGCGCATCAACTTTGCCCGGCCGCGCGAGTTCTTCGAGGAATTCAACCGCCGCTTTCCCGGCGAATGGAGCGCGGTGTCGTGGGAATACTATGCCGTTCTCGAGATGTGGCGCGCCGCGGTCGAGCGCATCCAGACGGTCGAGCCGCTGGCGGTGCTTTCGGCGATCAAGATCGGCGGGATCAGCCGCAACGTGTTCGGCGAGGCGCGCTGGTGGGGACGCGACCTGTTCGGGATCGACCACGCGCTGGTCGGGTCGTGGCCGGTGGTGCGGATCGAGAACGGCAAGGCGCGCATCGTCGAGTTCGGCTCGGTTCTCGAATGGCTCGATGCGCATGGCGACCTGCTCAAGTCCCAGATGCGCGCCCACGGCCAGATGTGGGATCAGCGGCTCGACAGCCAGGCGGGCGTCGCCCGGCCGCATTCCGGTCACGTCCCCCGCATCAGGTCCTGATGGAATTCGGCCAGCGACAGTTTCAGGTTCTCGACCGTCGCCTCGATGTGGCGGTTGGTGATCGCCTCGCACAGCGACTTGTTCTGCAGCTGGTATTCCTTGATCCGGCCCGGCGTCATGGCCTTTCGCCGCTGCGCCGCCCAGTCCGCCGTCTGGTTCACGTGGTTGATCATCTGGTAGACCACGATCAGCAAGGGGTTGTGGGTGCCGCGCGCGATCTGCATGCGCAGCGCGTCGTCCAGTTCGCAGAAACGTTCGCCGTCGGTGGTCACGGTCTCGAGTTCGGCCTGGATCGCGTTCATCGTCTGGATATCGCGTGACGTCATCGACAGCACGGCGAGGCGGGCGATCTCGGGCTCGATGATCGAACGCACCACCCCCAGTTCGAGCGGGCTGGTGATCTCTCCGATCTCGGTCAGGTCGAGGGTGGGCGATTCCGGCTCGATGCTGGGTTCGGTTTTCCGAGTGCCGCCGCTATCGTGGCGGAAACACACGACCGAGCCGCTGCCGGGCCGGCGCAGGATCACCTTGTAGCTTTCCAGCAGATCGAGCGCCTGCCGGACGGTGTTGCGCGACAGCCCATGGGTTTCGCACAGCGCCCTTTCGGCAGGCAGGCGGGTGCCATAGCGGAATTCGCCGTCGACGATGGCGGCAAAGAGATCGTCGGCCAGTTTCCGCGTCTTGGGAGTGACCGGTTTGTGCACGCGGTCGTCGAGTTCCCAGGGCGGTCTGACGGATCGGTCTTGCGGCATCATCTCTTACTGTTCCTGTCTGCGGCTGGCTAAACGGCCGGGGCGCGGGCGCCGGCGATTCGCCCGGCGGCCGCAGAGGATATCCGGTACCGCGTGTCGGGGTGCGACCGGAAGTCCCAATCTGGTGAACCAAAGAAAAACCAAAATAGAGAGCCGCCACGAAATCAACTGCGCAATCGTACCCATAAGAACCAAATATCACCAATTTCTACAGATAGCATGAAAATATGGTGGATTTCGAGAGTTTTCTTGCCAGACTGGATTTTTTTGGTCACGATGGGGTCGCGCTCGGTTTGATGCAGTCGCATTTTGGTTCCCAATTGGCGGGGTTCTGGTTCTTCCCCGCTGCCGGGGGCATCATCGCGGTTTCGCGCATGCCGACGACACAGGGAGGAAAAAATGAATGTAAAGAACATGCTAGCCAGCCTCAGCCGACGGCGCTTTCTCGGCTCCGCGGCCTCGCTCGCCGGACTCGGGTCATTGGGGGCGTCGCTGCCCGGTCTGGCCATCGCCGCCGAGGACAACGTCATCAGGATCGGATTTCTCGCGCCGCTGACCGGACCCGTCGCCGCCTGGGGCAAGCCCGGGCTGGACGGCTGCCAGATCTGGGCCGACTGGGTCAACGAAGCGGGCGGCATCGATATCGGCGGCACCGCGCACATGGTCGAATTCGTCGGCTACGACAACGAATACGATCCCGCCAAGGCGCGCACCGGCGCGACCAAGCTCGTCCGCGAGGACGGCGTCAAGTTCGTCATGATGCTGGGCGGGGATACCTGGCCCGGGGCCGAGCCGGTGGCCGACAAGACCGGGATGCTGTTTTCGACCCTCTTGCCGTCGGACCTGTCGCCGGACACCGAGACCCTGATCGCGCCGGCCGAGGTGCACCCGGTCTACAACGTGACCGGGGTCGAGTGGCTGGCCGAGAACCGGCCCGAACTCAAGACCGCGGTGATGTGCGCGCAGGACGACGCGCTCGGCCTGCCGTCGGTGGCGACCTATCTCGCCGCGTTCGAGGCGGCGGGTATCGAGATGCTGGATGAACCGCTGCTGTTCGACCCGGCGACAACCGACTTCGCCCCGGTCGTCACCCGGCTGATGTCGAAGAACCCCGACATCATCTGTCTCGACACCTGCTATGCGGACTATGTCCACCCGATCTGCGAACAGCTGTTCCAGCAGGGCTACGGGGGGCAGATCATTTCCTGCACGGCCGACTTCTACGACCAGATCATCGCCAAGACATCCAAGGAGTTCATGGAAGGCTTCATCTTCCAGTTCCCGGATTTCGACGATCCCGCGCTCGAAGGCGAAGGCATCAACTTCAAGAACGCCAACAAGTTCTACGAGGAGTACGTCAAGCGTTTTCCGGGTCAGTGGGGCGCGGTGAGTTGGGAATACGCCTCGATCATGGACCTGTGGAAGGCGGCGGCGGAAAAGGCCGGATCGGTCGAACCCGACGCCGTGCTGGCCGCGATGAAGGACGGCGGCACCGGGCTGCATGCCTTCGGCGAGGCCAAGTGGTGGGGCAAGGACCTCTTTGGCATCGACAACGCACTGGTCGGCAACTGGCCGGTGGTCGTGATCGAGGACGGCAAGGCCCGGGTCAAGGGCTTCCGTTCGATCCCCGACTGGTACGACAAGCACGGCGAACTGCTGAAAAAGCACATGGCCGAGTATGGCCAGATGTGGGACCAGCGCGCCTGAGGCGGTTCATCGCGGGCGCGGCGGCCGGACCGCCGCGCCCCGGATTTCCTGAAACCTTACGAGACTGCGATGCTTGAGTTGCTTCTGCAGACGGGGCTCAATGCCCTCTATTCGGCTAGCTACATCTCGCTGGTGGCGGTGGGGCTGGTGCTGATCTTCGGCGTCATGGGGATCGTGAACTTCGCGCATGGCGAGCTGTTCATGGTCGGGGCCTATGTCGTCGTCGCGCTGTACTCGGACTTTCAGATGCCCTTTGTCCTGGTCGCCGCGCTGGCGCTGATATTCGTCGGTGCGATCGGGCTGCTGATGGAACGCACGATGTTCCGGCCGTTGCGCGACAACCCGCTCGGTGGGCTGGTCGCCTCGATCGGATTCCTGATGATCCTGCAGGCGCTGGCGTCGATGACATTCGGCGTGCGGATGGCCTTCGTGCCGCCGGTCAGCCAGGAGGTGATCGAGATTTCCGACAAGGTGCGCCTGCCGGTGCAGCGGCTCTACGTGATCCTGGCGGCGGTCGGGTTCCTGACCGCGCTGTGGCTCTTCCTGACGCGCAGCCGCTTCGGCTGGGCGCTCAGGGCCAGCGCCCAGGACCCCGAGGCCGCGGCGCTGCAGGGCATCTCGATTTCCCAGACCTCGATGATCGCGATGTTCATCGGCGCGGGGCTGGCCGGCGTTGCCGGGGCGCTGACCGCACCGCTGATTTCGGTCAATCCGCACATGGGCCATTCGGTGATCATCGCCGCCTTCATCGTGGTGATCGTCGGCGGCGTCGGGTCGCTGGAGGGGGCGGTGATCGCCTCGGTCGCCTATGCCATCGTCCACACCTTCGTCACCACCTTCTTTGACGGCGTGATCGCCGACATTACCGGGCTGTTGCTCATGCTCCTGGTGCTGATCGTCAAGCCGACGGGCCTGTTTGGAGCGGCGGATCGTGCGTAACATACTGATATGGCTGGTTTTCGTGTTGGCGCTGGTATCGCTGCCGCACGCGCTCAGCTTTTCGCAGCAGGAAATTCTCGTCTTTCTGGTCATCAATGTGCTGGTGGTCGTGTCCTACCGCCTGCTGACGCTGACCGGGGAGTGGTCGCTGGGCCATGTGGTGATCATGGGGGTCGGCGCCTACACCTCGGCGCTCCTGTCCAAGCGGCTGGGCGTCTACGTTCCCGTGGCGATGATCGCGGGCGCGCTGACGGCGGGGTTCATCGCCTTTCTGCTCAGCTTTCCGCTGTTTCGGATGAAGGGCTTCTATTTCCTCATCGGCAGCTTTGCCTCGGCCGAGATCATCCGCCTGCTGTGGAAGCGGTTCCGCGAACCCTTCGGCGGCCCCAAGGGGCTGAAACGGATCGACCCGATGCCCGATATCGACCTCGGCTTCGTCCACGTCGATTTCTTCGAGCCTGTGGTCTACTACTACTTCGCCCTGATCGTGGTCGCCATCTGCCTGTGGCTGCTGTGGCGGATCGAGCGGTCGCTGATCGGGCTGACCTTTCACGCCGTGCACTGGCAGGACAAGCTGGCGCAGGCCGCCGGGGTGGACGTGCGCCGCTACCGTACGCTGGCCTTCGTGCTGGCGTCGGGCTTTGCCGGGCTAGCCGGCGGGCTGCTGGCGCATTACGTCGGCACGATCAATCCCAATTCCTTCGATGTCGAGGTGATGGTCTTCGTGCTGACATGGGCCATCGTCGGCGGCACGGCGACGTTCTACGGCCCGATCCTGGGCTGTGTCGCGCTGACGGTCCTCAACGAGATCGTGCTGCGCGAGATGGGATTCGAGCAGATGCGCCCGCTGATCTATGGCGCGATCATGATCCTGTCGATCCTGTTCCTGCCCGACGGCCTGGAAAGCCTTGTCCAGCGCGGGCTGGCGCGGATGCGCCGCGACAAGACCGCGACAAAGACCGGGGAGGCACCGCAATGACCGCGCCGCTCTTGCAGGTCCGCGACCTGACCATGCGTTTCGGCGGGCTGGTCGCCGTCGACGGGCTGAGCTTTGCCGTCAAGAAGGGCACCATCCACGGGCTGATCGGCCCCAACGGCGCCGGCAAGACGACGACCTTCAACGCCATATCGGGCTATTACCGGCCGACCGCGGGCGATGTGCTGCTGCGCGAGGAAAGCATCGCCGGGTTGCAGATGCACGAGGTGGCCCGGCGCGGCGTCGTGCGCACGTTCCAGCATTCGACGCTGTGCGCCCAGATGACGGTGCTCGAAAACGCGCTGGTGGGCACGCATATGGAATTCCGCCCGTCGCTCCTGAGCGCCCTTTCGGGCCAGGACGCGCACGACCGCAGCGGCGCCGAGGCCAAGGCGATGGAGGCGCTCGAGTTCTTCGGCCTCGAGGGTTTCGCCGGCACCCTGGCCGGAGAGCTGCCGCACGGCCACCAGCGCGCGTTGGGCATGGCGGTGGCGCTGGCCTGCCGGCCCGACGTGATGCTGCTCGACGAGCCCTTCACCGGCATGAACCCCGAAGAGACGCGTCAGATGATGGTGCTGATGAACCGGCTGCGCGACAGCGGCGCGACGCTCCTGCTGGTCGAGCACGACATGCACGCGATCATGGGGCTGTGCGACCGGATCACCTGCATGAGCTTCGGCAAGTTCCTGGCCGAGGGCAATCCGCAGGAGATCCGCCATCATCCCGACGTCATCGAGGCCTATCTCGGAGGCGCGCGCCATGTTGCTTGAGGTGGCGAACGCGGCGGTGAATTTCGGGCGCGTCAGCGCCATCCGCGACATCTCGATCGACGTCGCCGAAGGGGCCGTGGTGACCATCATCGGCGGCAATGGCGCCGGCAAGACCACGACCTTGCGGGCGATATCGGGGCTGGCGCGGCTCGCCTCGGGCGAAATCCGGCTGGACGGGCAGCGGATCGACAACCTGCCCGCCGACCGGATCGTCGCCAGGGGCATCGCCCATGTGCCCGAGGGGCGACGGATATTCCCCGACCTCACGGTCGAGGAGAACCTGCGCACCGGCGCGTTCCTGCGCCGCGACAAGGCGGCGGTGAATGCCGATCTCGAGCGCATCTTCGCGCGGTTTCCGCGGCTCAGGGAACGCCGCACCCAGCGGGCGCGCACCATGTCGGGCGGCGAGCAGCAGATGCTGGCGATCGGTCGCGCGCTGATGAGCGACCCGCGCATCCTGCTGATGGACGAGCCGTCGATGGGCCTGGCGCCGGTCGTGGTCGAGGAGATCGCCGTCATCATCGAAGAGATCAGCGCCCAGGGCATGACCGTGGTCCTGGTCGAACAGAACGCCGAACTGGCGCTGGAACTGGCCGACTACGCCTATGTGCTCGAGACCGGGAACCTGGCGCTGGAAGGCCCGGCGAAGGAGTTGCACGACAATGACCATATCCGTGCCGCGTATCTTGGACTTTGATCCCGGCGACACCGAATACCGCGCCGCCCGGGCCGCCGGCTGGGGCCGGGGCGACCTGCTGTGGGAACGGCTGCAGGAACGCGGAAACGCCTGTTTCGACGCGGGCGACGCGGCCGGGGCCAGACAGGCATGGCGGCGCGCCTACTGGTTGGGGCTGGCGCTGTTTTCGGGCGCCGATCCGCGGCGGGCGACCGGGCTGGCCAATCTCGGTCACATCGCCCGCATGGCCGGGCGCGAGGCGCGGGCGCGACGCCGCTTTGCCGCCGCGCTCCGGCTGTGGGGCGGGGCCGACGATTTCGTCGCCGGCATGACCATCGCGCGGCGCGCACGCTCGTCGCTCTTTCATCTGCGGATGGAAACCCAGCACTGGGATACCTATTGCGACAACATGCGCCGCCGCCTGCGGGCCTTTGCCGCCGAAACCGCCGGCGCGCTCGATGCGCTTGCCAATGGCCAGCCGGTGCGCTGCCGGCTGAGCGGCCGCTGGCGCGGCGAAAAACCCGCCGTCTATGACGATACGCGAAAGTTCCTGGCCGCCGCGCTGCTGGTGGGCGGGGGCGCGCCGGCGCCGGACGCCGGCGCGCACGGGGACGAAAACGGGAAATACACGGCCGCAAGTCGGCAGGACCAATCCTAGGAGGAGGAGCCAAAATGCCACGCAACCCAAAGCACGACTGCCTGTTCGAACCGATCAAGATCGGCCCGAAGACGATGAAGAACCGCTTTTACCAGGTGCCGCACTGCATCGGCGCCGGCAGCGAAAAGCCCGGCACCCAGGCCGCCAACCGCGCCATGAAGGCCGAAGGCGGCTGGGGCGCGTGCAACACCGAGTATTGTTCGATCCACCCGGAATCGGACGACACCCACCGCGTTTCGGCCCGGATCTGGGACGAAGGCGACGTCATCAACCTGCGCCACATGAACGACGAGCTGCACAAGCACGGCTGCCTGGGCGGCATCGAGATGTGGTATGGCGGCCCGCACGCCCCCTGCCTGGAAAGCCGCGCGGTGCCGCGCGGGCCGAACCTGACGGCGTCGGAATTCGAGCACCTGACCTATGCGCACGAGGCCGACGAGGACGACATCAAGGACCTGATCAACATCTATGCCGAGGCCGCCAGGCGCGCCGAGCAGGCCGGTTTCGACATCGTCTATGTCTATGGCGGCCATTCCTACCTGCCGCTGCAGTTCCTGTCGCCCTTCTACAACAAGCGCACCGACGGCTATGGCGGGTCGCTGGAGAACCGCGCCCGGTTCTGGATCGAATCCCTGACCGCGGTCAAGGAGGCCGTGGGCGCCAACTGCGCCATCGCCACGCGGCTGGCCATCGACACGCTCTACGGTCCCGGCGGTCTGGAAACCGGCGACGACGGTCTGAAATTCGTCGAGCTGGTGGCCAAGGAGGGTATTCTCGACCTGTGGGACGTCAATATCGGCGACATCGCCGAATGGGGCGAGGATGCCGGCCCGTCGCGGTTCTACAAGGCCGGGCATCAGCGGCCCTGGACCGACGAGGTCAGGAAACTGTCCAAGATCCCGGTTCTGGGCGTCGGCCGCGAAACCAGCGCCGACGACATGGCGATGCGCATCCAGAACGGCCAGCTCGACATCATCGGCGCGGCGCGGCCGTCGATCGCGGACCCGTTTTTGCCCAACAAGATCGACGAGGGCCGGATCGAGGACGTGCGCGAATGCATCGGCTGCAACGTCTGCATCTCGCGCTGGGAAATCGGCGGCCCGCCGATGATCTGCACCCAGAACGCCACCGCCAACGAGGAATACCGCCGCGGCTGGCACCCCGAGAAGTTCGCCAAGACCAAGTCCGAGGATTCGGTCCTGGTCGTGGGCGCAGGCCCCGCCGGGATGGAGGCCGCCCGCGTTCTGGGCGAGCGCGGCTACGACGTGCACCTGCGCGAGGCGTCGGGCGAGATTGGCGGTTGCGTCAAGGACATCATGCGCTATCCCGGCCTCAGCGAATGGGCGCGCCTGATCACCTATCGCCAGATCCAGCTCGACAAGCTCAAGAACGTCGAGGTGCATGTCGGCGTCGGCGAGATGTCGGCCGACGACGTGCTGGAATACGGCGCCGAGAAGGTGATCATCGCCACCGGGTCCTACTGGGCGAAGGACGGCCTGAACTCGGTCACGCACGACCCGATTCCGGGGATCGACGCCTCGCAGCCCAATATCTGCACGCCCGAACAGGTGTTCGAGGGCAAGAAGGTCGGCCAGAAGGTGCTGGTGCTGGACGGCGACGGCTACTACACTGGCGTTTCCATGGCCGAGATGATGGTCGACCAGGGCAAGGACGTGCAGCTGATCACCTCGCTGGGGTCGGTCGCGCCTTATACCCACTTCACGCTCGAGGCGCCCAACCTGCACCGGATGATGTACGAAAAGGGCATCCACGAGAAGACCCTGCACTGGTGCGAAAAGGTCGAGGGCGGCGTCGCCACGATCTTTTACCTCTACCGCGACGGCTACAAGCGCGACAGCGGTCCGACGCTGGGCAAGATGCCGCGCAAGCAGGGCACCGACGTCATCGAGATGGAGTTCGATACCCTCATCGCCTGCACCGGGCGGGTGCCCAACGATGCGCTCTTCCGCGAACTCAAGCGGCGCAAGTCGGAATGGGCCGAGAACGACATCGCCGGCATCTATGCCGCCGGCGACTGCTATGCGCCGGGGCTTCTGGCCGATGCGATCTTTTCCGGCCACCGCATCGCCCGCGAGTTCGAAAGCTCGAACCCGCAGCTGGCACAGCCGTGGATCCGCGAACGCCAGGTCTGGGGGCACGAGACCTTCCCCAAGCTCAGCGACCGCGAAACCCTGGGCTGAGCTGACACGCAAGGAACGGAGGGCGCCGGTCTCCGGCGCTCTCTGACAGGTACAGGCTGCGCGGCCGCTTCGGGGCCGCTGCAAAGACCCACGGAGCCCCAATTGGAAACCCGCGAACTGTTCTGGTCCCTGACGCACAACGAGGTGGTGCTGTTCTACGTCGTGGGGTTCGGCGCCATCGCGGTTTTCCTGTGGGGTGTCTGGCGGCATGTCGCCAAGTACCGCCGCGGCACGGCGCGAACGTCCGCGACCGACCTGTGGGCGGGCATCCGCCGCATGGTCGCCGACCTGCTGACCCACCGCACGCTCAGGCGGCGCGACCGTTATGCCGGCTGGGCGCATGCGGGCATCTTCCTGGGCTTCGTTCTGGGGGCCATCGGCACCTCGATCATCACGCTGGAATACGACATTCTCTACCCGCTCTTCGGTATCCGTTTCTGGAAGGGCGATTTCTATCTGATCTTCAGCCTCGTCCTCGATCTGGGGCACCTGGCGCTGGTTGCCGGCATCCTGATGATGATGTGGCGGCGGGCCTGGTTCCGCCTGCCCAAGCTGAGCTATCTGCGCGACTATCGCGGCGAGACCGAGTTGCGCGCGCCGGCCCGCATGTGGCAGCGCGAGGACTGGATTTTCATGTCCGTTCTCTTGCTGATCGAGCTTTCGGGATTCACTCAGGAAGGCGTGCGCCTGCTGATGGACAGACCCGAATGGGCGGCGTGGTCGCCGGTCGGTCTGGCGGTGGCCAATACCTTTGCCGCACTCGGCATGAGCGAGGAAACCGCCGCCGCCATCCGCGGCGCGAACTGGTGGATGCACGGGGTGCTGGCGCTGGCCTTTACCGCCGCCATCCCGTGGTACAAGGCCAAGCACATCCTCGCGGTGATGGGCTCGCTCGCCACCCGCTCGGACCGGCCGCTGGCGCGGCTGCCGCGCGAACCCGAGGACAAGGAATCCGCCGGGATCGCCCGCATCTCCGATTTCAGCTGGAAGGACATGCTGAATTTCGACGCCTGCACGAAATGCGGGCGCTGCCACGAGGCATGCCCGGCCCGCGCCGCCGGTTTCCCGCTCAGCCCGCGCGATCTGATCCTCGATCTGCGGCTTTGCAACGACAAGGCACAGGGCAGGGCGCAAGAGGGGGTCGACCTGATCGGCGACGTCATCGACCCCGAAACCCTGTGGTCGTGCCGCAGCTGCGGCGCCTGTCAGGAAATCTGCCCGGTCGGCATCGAACACCCGGCGATGATCGTGCAGATGCGCCGGCAGCTGGTCGACCGGGGCGAGATGGACCCGCTGTTGCAAACGACGCTCGACGCCATCGCCTCGACCGGCAACAGCTTTGGCGAGAACGCGCGCAAGCGCCCGGTCTGGACGCGCGAGCTGGCGTTCGAGGTCAAGGACATCCGCGAAACCCCCGCGGACAAGCTGTGGTTCGTCGGCGACTATGCCTCGTTCGATCCGCGCAACCAGAAGGTCAGCCGCGCCTTCGCCGGCCTGCTCAAGGCGGCGGGAGAGGATTTCGCCCTGCTGCACGAGGGCGAACGCAACGCCGGCAACGACGTGCGCCGCGTCGGCGAAGAGGGGCTATTCGAGACCCTGGTCGAGCACAACCTCGACACCATCGCCGGGGTGCAGCCCTTCGGGCGCATCGTCACCACCGATCCGCACAGCTACAACACCATCCGCAACGAATACCCCGAATTCGGCGACGTCCCCCCGGTCGACCACTATACCACCGTGCTGGCCGACCTGCTGCGCAGCGGCCGGCTAACGGTGAAAAAGCCGCTGGGCCGGCGCGTGACCTTTCACGACCCCTGCCACCTCGGCCGGCTGAACGGCGGCTACGACGCCCCGCGCGAGGTATTGGCGGCGATCGGCTGCGAGCTGGTCGAGATGCCGCGCAACCGCGACAATTCGTTCTGCTGCGGCGCCGGCGGCGGGCGTATCTGGATCCCCGACCCACCGGGGATCGAAAAACCGTCCGAGAACCGTATGCACGAAGCCGCGGCCCTGGGCGGGATCGACGTGTTTGTGACCTGCTGTCCGAAGGATCTGACCATGTTTGAAGACGCGAGAAAGACCAGCGGCCACGAAAAGGACTTTGTCGTTCAGGACATCGCCGAGTTGGTGGCCGAGGCGGTCGAGCTGGGCAATATCGACCTGCGCGACCTGCCGCCGCTGGCAGAGCGGCTGACCGACGCCATCGCCACCCGCATCGCCGAGGTCGTGGCGACACGGCTCGACGAGGTTCGGGCCGCCAAGCTGGCGCCGCTGCCGGCCCCGCCGGCCCCTGCCGCGCCCGCCGCGCAACCGCCCGCCGAGGCGGGCGAGGCGGCGCCGCCGCCGGCCGCCGAACCCGGCGCCGACGCGGCCCCCGCACAGGAGCCGCTTGCCGAACCCGCCGCCGAACCCGCGCCCGGGCCGGCAGCGGAACCGGCCCCGCCGGCCGCCGACCCGTTGCCGCCGCTCGTGCCGATGGGGTGGGACGACCCCGCGCCGGTGGCCCCGCCCGATCTGGCCGGCTACGCCGCCCCGGAAAAGACCGGGCTGAGGATACTGGTGACGGTCAAGCACACCGCCAAGCTGGGCGACGAGTACCAGTTCACCGCCGACGGCCGCGACATCGTCGGCGACTATCTCGACCGCGACCTGAACGAATGGGACGATGCCGCGCTGGAACAGGCGCTGCTGCTGGCCGAGGCCATCGGCGGGGCCGAGGTGGTGGCCGTGACCATCGGCCCCGAAGAGGCGGAAAAGTCGCTGCGCAAGGTGCTGGCCAAGGGCGCCGACCGCGCCGTCAGGGTCTGGGACGACCGCCTGGCGGGGGCCGACCCGGTGACCGTCGCCCGCGCGCTGGCCGGCATCGCCCGGATCGAGGCGCCCGACCTCATCCTTTGCGGCACGCAAAGCTCGGACCACGCGCACGGCTCGACCGGGACGGCGCTGGCGCGCATCCTGGGGCTGCCGCACGGCTCGGTCATCGCCTCGGTCGAATGGGACGGCACCGGCGACATGACCGTGATCCGCGAACTGGAGGGCGGCACGCGCCACGTGCTGACGATGCCGGCGCCCGCGGTGCTGGCGATCCAGACCGGCACCAACGTTCCGCGCTATGCCACCATGCGGATGATCAAGCAGGCCAGGAAGAAACCCCTCGAGGTTGTCGATGGCGCCCCGGCGGTCGACGGCGGCGGCGGCTACCGCGTGCGCCGGATGTACACGCCGGTTCAGGAAAAGGCGAAGATGCTCGAAGGCACCGCCGACGAGGTGGCCCAGCAGATCGTCGCGATCATCCGCGAGAAGAAGGGAGAATAGCGATGCCCGGAATTCTGGTTGTGGCGGAACAGCTCGACGGTGTGCTGCGCGATATCTCTGCCGAACTCGTGGGCGCGGCGGTCTCGATCAAGGACAGGACCGGCGGCCCGCTGCAGGTGCTGGCGATCGGCGCCGATCCCGATGCACTGGCGGCCGGGGTCAACCTGGACGGCGTCGACGAGATCCTGACGGTGCGCACGCCGAGCGATCATTTCGATCCGCTGATCTACGAAGAGGCGGTGATCGCCGCCGGCAGCCGGGGCAAGCCCTCGGTCGTGCTGATCGGGCACACCGCCAGCGGCATGGCCTATGGCGCCGCCGTGGCCGCGCGGCTGGGGGCGGGTTTCGCCAGCGACGTGTTCATCCTCGGCCATGACGGCGACGAGCTGATCGCCACGCGTTCGGCCTATGGCAACAAGGTCGAGATGGAGATGGGCTTTGCCGGCAAGGGGGTGGTGGTTCTGACCCTGCGCGGCGCCACCTTCGCCCCGCCCGAAGGCGCGGGTTCCGCCCCGCTTTCCGAGGTGGCGCTGGATGTGTCGTCGATCCCCGGCCTGTCGCGACACGTCGAATACCAGGAGGCGCCGCCCTCGGACATCGACATCGCCAAGGCCGATTTCATCCTGTCGGTCGGCCGCGGCATCCAGGACAAGGACAACCTGCCGCGCTTTGCCGCGCTTGCCGACAGGGTCGGCGCGACCTTCGGCTGTTCGCGCCCCATCGTCGACAGCGGCTGGCTGCCCAAGCCCCACCAGGTCGGCCAGTCGGGCAAGGTCGCCGCGAACTGCCAGCTTTACCTCGCGCTCGGCATCTCGGGGGCGGTCCAGCACCTGTTCGGGATGAAGCACGTGGACACGATCATCGCGGTCAACACCGACCCCGAGGCCCCGATATTCAATGTCGCCACCTACGGCACGACGGTCGATCTGTTCGAACTGACCGACGCGCTCGAGCGGCATTTCAACTGACCCCGACGTTTCTGAGGAGGAAAGACCATGTCAGACGAAGTCACCCGCCATTCGGTACTCGAAAGCCGCCACCGCGACCTCGGCTCGCCGCTGGGCAACTGGAACGGCATGGACGTGCCCTGGGAATACGGCGCCAACCCCGAGGACGAACACGACGCCGTGCGCACCGCCGCCGGGCTCTTTGATGTCTCGGGGCTGAGAAAGGTGTTCGTGCGCGGCCCCGATGCCCTGGCGGTGGTCGACCATGTCATCACCCGCGACATGACGCGCATCGGGCCCGGCCGGTCGGCCTATGGCCCGACCCTGACCGAAGAGGGGACGATCTGCGACGACGCGATCATCTTCAACCTCGGCGACGGCGAGTACCTGGTCGTTCACGGCTCCGGCCACTGCATGGCTCGGTTACGGGAATCGGCCCAAGGCAAGGACGCCGAGATCGAGTTCGACGACGATCTTCACGACATTTCGCTGCAGGGGCCGAAGGCGACCGCGTTTCTTGATCGCTTCACGCCGCTCGACCTGCAGAACCTGGGCTATTTCCACCAGGAGCGGACCACCGTTTTCGGCCACCCGGCAATCGTTTCGCGCACCGGCTATTCGGGCGAGCGCGGATACGAGATTTTCGCCAGGGCCGAGCATATCACCGACATCTGGGACCGGATTCTCAAGAACGGCGCCTCAGAGGGCATCGTGCCCTGTTCGTTCACCTGTCTCGACAAGATCCGGGTCGAGGCCGGGCTGCTGTTCTATCCCTACGACATGACCGAGGAGCATTCGCCCTGGGATGTCGGGCTGGGCTGGGCATTGTCCAAAAAAGGCGACTACCGCGGCAAGGACGCGGCGATGGCGCTCAAGGGCAAGGAAAAGATCGCCGTGGTGACGCTGGACGCGAATATCTCCGAGGCATTGTCGGGCGGGGAATCGCTCCTGGTCGACGGCAAGGCGGTCGGCGTCGTCAACTCGCCGGTCTATTCGCACCGGATGAAGAAGTCGCTGGCGCTGGGCCATATCGCCCCAGCTCATTCCGCCCCGGGCACCAGCGTTCAGGTCGAAGGCGAGGGCGTGTCCTGCGCGGCGACTGTCGTGGGAACGCCGATCTACGACCCCGAAAAGACCCGGACCCACAGCTAGGGCTCGTCGCGTCCGGTCGGAAACACCCGCCCCGGGCTTGACCCGGGACGTCGGCCCACCGGCGCAAAGGCCCCGGCTCGAAGGCCGCGGCGGGGATGAATCCGATCGGTTGCGGCGCGCTCTGAACCGCAGCCCGAGCAACCCGCTCATCGCCGTCCCGCCCGGCGGGCAACGCCGGGCAGCCCCCGGCGGCCCTCCGGCGCGGCGGCACCGGCCGGCGCGATGGCTTTCGGAGGCAGGTCATGAACAGGACGGAAAAAGCCCGCGACCGGCACCGGCGGCGCTCGGTGCGCTGGGGCTATATCTGGGCGATGTGGTGCGCGGTACTGTGGGGGGCGTGGTACCTGCCCGGCACCGCGGTCTGGACCGTGCCGCCATTTCTGGCCATGAGCCGGTCTTCCGTCGACGAATTCCTCGCCGCCGCGGCGGCGATTACCGCGCTCAGTTCCGTCGCCGTGCTGCTGTTCCTGCTGCTCTGGCTGGCGGTGCTGGAAAAGCTGGGCGAGTTCGTGCGCACGCTGCGCCGGTTCCGCCGCATCTCGAAATGGTATTTCCTGGCGGCGATTTTCGGCGGCCCCTGCGCGCTCTTCGGTTCCTACGTCGCCATCGGCTTCGTCGGGCCGGTCTTCGCCGCCGTGGCGACGCTGCTCTATCCCATCGTCGGGGCGGCGCTGGCGCGGCTTTGGTACAACGAAAAGATCACCCTGCGTGCCGGCGCCGGCATCCTGGTGATCGTGCTGAGCGGCATCGCGATCTTCGTGCCGGGCCTTGCCGGCGAAACAGCGGGCGCGGGCGGCCCGGTCTGGATCGGCTATCTGGGCGGCATCGTGGCGGCCATCGGCTGGGGGGTCGAGGGCGCGGTGGCGGGCAGGGCGCTGGATATCTCCGACCCGGATGTGGGCATCGCCATCCGTTTCGCGGCCGAGGCCATCTATTGGCTGGTGCTGCTCTTGCCCGGCGCCGCGGTCTGGTTCGGCACGCCGGTGTGGCCGGTCGCGGCCGCGGCCCTCGGCCCCGCTGCGGGTGTCTGGCTGCTGCTGTCGGGGCTCAGCTTCGCGTTTTGCTATGTGACATGGTACAAGTCCTTTCCGCTGATCGGGGTCGGGCGCGGTCAGGCCATCGGGGCGCTGCACGCGGTGTTCGCGGTGATCTTTCTGGCCGCCTTCGCCTTTCACCTGCCGGAATGGAATTTCCTGGTCGGGCTGGTGCTGGCGATCGCCGGCAGCTGGCTGATGGTCACCGAACCGGCCGAGATCGTCGAGGTCGTCCGCGACACCAGCCGGATCCGGGCGCCGTCGGACGGACCCGCCATCGCGGATGCCGCTGCCCCCCACCTGCACATGAAGGGGTTCATCCTGCGCCTGCGGGCCGCGGCCGGCGAGCGCGGCCTGTGGGATCACGAGATCATGCAGGCGGTCTCGCGCGAGTACCGCCGCAACAGCGCCTACTGGAAGGGGGAATTGCGGGTCACGCTGACCGATCTGCATTCGGGCGCGCTGATAGATGAAATCGCCGACGAACTCGACGACGGGCGCCATTTCGGCGCCGGCAGGATACTCATGAAGTTCCGCATCAGCCCCTTTGGCCGAGAGCGGATGCAGGATGCGGGATTGCTATGACCGAAACCGGCGAACTGACCGAATTCTGGGGCTTCGCCGGGGCCGACATCCTGGCCGCCGGCATGATCGTGGTGCTGTGCGCCGTCTGCCTGTGGCTGGCGCGGCGCTGGGGGCGGCACCTGTGAGACGATAGGGGCGGGGCGCCCGGCGCGGGTGCGCGGGCGCCCTGTCGCAACCGGCCGGCGGATCAGGCCGCGGCGGGCTCGGGCGGCAGGATTTTCGCCACCGTCTCGCCCATGGCCGAGGGGTTCGGCGCGACGGCGATGCCATAGGCGCTGAGCATGGCGACCTTTTCCTGCGCGCTTTCGCCGAAGGCCGAGATGATCGCCCCGGCATGACCCATCTGCCGGCCCTTGGGGGCGGCCAGCCCGGCGATGTAGGCGGCCACGGGTTTGGTCATGCAGTCGCGGATATAGGTCGCGGCCTCGGCCTCCTGCGGACCGCCGATCTCGCCGATCATGATCACCGCGTCGGTCTCGGGGTCGGCCTCGAAGAGCTCGAGGATGTCGCGGAAGGACGAGCCGTTGATCGGGTCGCCTCCGATCCCGACCGAGGACGACACGCCGATCCCCAGCGCCTGCATCTGCGACGCGGCCTCGTAGCCCAGCGTGCCCGAGCGCCCGACGATGCCGACGCGGCCGGGGCTGTAGATATGCGGCGGCATGATGCCCATGAACCCCTTGCCGGGCGAGATGATGCCGGCGCAGTTCGGCCCTATCAGGCGCATCTTGCGTTCGCGCGGAAAGCGGCGGAGGAAGCGCTTGACTCGCATCATGTCCTGGGCCGGTATGCCGTCGGTCACGCACACGGCAGTCTTGATGCCGGCATCGGCGGCCTCCATCATCGCGTCGGCGGCGGCGGGCGGGGGCACGAACAGCAGGCTGGCCTCGGCGCCGGTTTCCTCGACCGCCTCGCGCACGGTGTTGAAGACCGGGCGGTTGAGAACGGCGGTGCCGCCCTTGCCCGGCGTCACCCCGGCCACGACCCTGGTGCCGTACTCGATCATTTCCTGGCTGTGATACTGTCCGATCCGGCCCGACAGGCCCTGGACGACGACGCGGGTTTCCTCGGTGATGAGAATGGCCATTCGGTTGCCCCCTTATTCGGCTGCGATGGTATTCGGGCGGGCCGCGACGGCGGCCTCGGCGGCCTCGGCGAGGGTGTCGGCGGCGACGATCGGCAGGCCGCTTTCGCGGATCAGCTTGCGCCCGGCCTCGACATTGGTGCCGGCGAGGCGGACCACGACGGGGATGTCGATGCCGACCTCGTTATAGGCCTGGATGACGCCGCCGGCGATCCAGTCGCAGCGGTTGATGCCGGCGAAGATGTTGACGAGGATGACACTCACGTTGCGGTCCGACAGGACGGTGCGGAACGCCTGGCAGACCCGTTCGGGGCTGGCGCCGCCGCCGATGTCGAGAAAGTTGGCGGGCTCGCCGCCGGCGAGCTGGATCATGTCCATCGTCGCCATGGCCAGGCCGGCGCCGTTGATGATGCAGCCGATGTCGCCGTCGAGACCGACATAGGCCAGGCCGTGGTCGGCGGCATAGCTCTCGCGGGGGTCCTCCTGACCCGGGTCGCGCAGCGCGGCCACCTCGGGCCGGCGGAAGAGGGCGTTGGAATCGAACGACATCTTGGCATCGAGCGCCACCAGAGACCCGTCGCCGCAGACGACCAGCGGATTGATCTCCACCATCATCGCATCGAGGTTCCGGTAGGCCTGGTAACAGGCGTGCAGCACGGTGATCATCTGCCCGATCTGCTGCCCCTCGAGGCCCAGCCGGAACGCCAGTTCGCGGGCCTGGTATTCGGCCAGCCCGACGGCCGGATCGACCACCGTGCGGATCAGGCTGTCGGGGTCTTTCTCGGCCAGCTCCTCGATCTCCATGCCGCCGTGGCCGGAGGCGACGATCATGATGCGTTCGGATTTGCGGTCGAGCACGAAGCCGAGATAGAGCTCGCGCGCGATGTCGGTGGCCTGCTCGACCCACAGCCGGTCGATGCGCTTGCCGTTGGCGTCGGTCTGCCTGGTCACGAGGCTGGTTCCCAGCAGGCCGGCGGCGAACTCGCGTACCTCGGCCTCGTCGTCGCACAGCCTGACGCCGCCCGCCGCGCCGCGGCCGCCGGAATGGACCTGAGCCTTGACCACGCAGCGCCCGCCGCCCAGTTCCCGGCAGCGGAATGCGGCCTGTTCGGGCGTGAACGCCAGCCCGCCGCGCGGAACCGGAACGCCGAATTTGGCAAGGATGTCCTTGGCCTGGTGTTCGTGAATATCCATGATGGTTCTCCCGCTTGGACGGTTTCAGGCTTTGGCCGCGATGGCCTGCGCCATCTCGATGACGTTGCGCGCCATCTTCTCGCTCGCCGCGTCGATCATCTTGCCATCCAGGCTCGCCGCGCCCTTGCCGGCCGCCTCTGCCGCCTTGAGTTCCTCGATGATGCGCCGGGCCTTGGACACCTCTGCCTCGGGCGGGCTGAATACTTCGTTCGCCATCTCGACCTGGCTGGGGTGAATGGCCCACTTGCCCTCGCAGCCCAGGGCCGCCGCGCGCCGGGCGCCGGCCTTGTAGCCCTCGGGGTCGCTGAAATCGCCGAACGGCCCGTCGATGGCCCGCAGCCCGTAGGCGCGGCAGGCGATGACCATGCGGGCGATCGAGGCATGCCACTGGTCGCCCGGGTAATCGGGGTTGAGCCCGCCGATGTTGACCGTGCGCGCGCGCATGCTGGCGGCGTAGTCCGCGACCCCGAAATGCAGCGCCTCGAGCCGGCCGCCGAACTGCGCGATCGCCTCGACATTGGCCATGCCGAGCGCGGTCTCGATCAGCGCCTCCAGCCCGACACGGGTGGTCAGGCCGCGGCCCTGCTCGATCTGGTTGACCATCGCCTCGACCATGTAGAGGTCGGCCGCGACGCCGACCTTGGGCACCAGCAGGGTGTGAACCCGATCGCCGGCCTGTTCCATCACGTCGACCACGTCGCGGTACATGTAGTGGGTGTCGAGCCCGTTGATCCGGACCGAGACGGTCTTGCCCTTGGCCTGCCAGTCGATGTCGTTCAGCGCCTGGATCGCGTTCTTGCGGGCCTGTTCCTTTTCCGGGGGGGCGACGGCGTCCTCGAGATCGAGAAAGACGAAATCGGCGGCGCTGCCGGCGGCCTTGTCGATCATCGCCGGGTTCGACGCCGGCACCGCGAGTTCGGAACGCTGAAGGCGCTGTTTGCGCAGTGGATGCAGGGTGTGAGACATGGCAGGGGTCCGTGGTTTTGTCGGTTCTGGTCTTGGCGGGGAGAAGGGGATTATCCGGCCGGTGCGTTCAAGGCCCGGCACGCCGAGCCGGGAACGCGCGCGGGAACGGGAATGAATGGTTGTGGCTGGCCGGTACGCATGGGGCCTCCTCCTGAATTCCCCTATGCCTACGGCCCGGTAGCGCGATGTTGCAAATGCAATCGGGTCCTGTTGTGTGTGCACGGATTCACAAACCTTACAGATTGTAAACTTGTGAATGCGGTGATATGTGCGCGAACATGAAAACCTTCATCGGACCGCGCCTGCGGCGCCTGCGGCGCGATGCCGGACAGACCCAGGCCGAAATGGCCAGGGTGCTGGGCATCAGCAATTCCTACGTGAACATGCTGGAAAAGAACGAGCGCAGCGTGTCGGTGCCCGTGCTCTTGCGGCTCTTCGAGGCGTATGGCGTCGACTGGCGCGACATCGCCGACGAGGACGACGCCGCGATGCTGGGCAGCCTGCGCGCCGCCTTTCAGGATCCGCTGTTCGAGGCTCACCGCCCCGACCTGTCGCAACTGCGCGCGCTGCTTTCGCATTGTCCCGACGTCGCCGACAGCTTTCTGCAGCTCCACCGTTCCTACATGGCGGCGACCGAACAGCTGCTTGGCCTCTCGAACGCCAGCGAGACCGACCTGCGCGTGCTGCGCGCCTCGCCCGAGGCGATCGTGCACGATTTCTTTCGCGACAACCGCAACCATTTCCCCGAACTGGAAGAGGCGGCGGCGGCGTTCTGGGATGGCCGGCAGGTGCCGTCGGACGACGTTTATGCCGCGCTCAAGCAGCGCCTCAAGGACAAGCTCGGCCTGACGACGCGCCTGGTGCCCGTGGCCGAGATGCCCGACACACTGCGCGACTACGACGAAATCCGGCAGGAGGTACGCCTGTCCGAGGGGCTCGACCACCCCAACCGCACCTTTCAGCTGGTCCATATCGCGGGGCTGATCGAACACCGCGACCTGATCGACGCCATCCTGTCGCGGCTCGCCGCCGACGACAGGGCCGGGCGCAACCGCTGCCGGGTCGAACTGGCCAACTATTTCGCGGCGTCGGTGCTGATGCCCTATGACGCCTTCCTGCAAGAGGCGCTGGCCAGCAAGTACGATTTCGCCCACCTGTCGCTGCGCTTCGGCGTCAGCTTCGAACAGGCGTGCCACCGGGCGACCACGCTGCAGCGCGAGAACGCCGCCGGCGTTCCCTTCTTCTTCCTGCGCATCGACAAGGCCGGCAACGTCACCAAGCGCTTCAACTCGACCGGGTTTCACCTGGCCGAATACGGCGGCGCCTGTCCGCGGCTCGACGTGCACACCTCGTTCCGCACCCCCGGAACCATCGTGCCGCAATTCGTCGAAATGCCCGATGGCGGGCGCTTCTTCGTATTCGCCCGCACCGTCAACCGGCCCCGCTACACCCGCCACACCCAGGACAAGCGGCTGGCCATCGCCATGGGGTGCAGCATCGAGCATCTCGAGGCGATCGGCTATGCCGAGTTCTTTCACCGTACCAGCCCGCGCATCACCTCGGTCGGCATCAACTGCCGCATCTGCCCGCGCGTCAACTGCGACCAGCGCGCCCACAACGCGATGATCCTGAACGAACCGGTGGATATCCGCCGGCGGGGACCGACGCGGTACGCGAGGTAGGGGGTAGGTGTTGCGGCGTTGGGGGAATTGGCTAACTAGGCTGGGGAAGGCAAATGAACAAGAGTGATCAAGAGCGCATTATACGTGAACACGCGCAAATTGCGCACGAAAACAATCGAAAGGACATTTTGGAGCGACAGCGCCATGCGATCGAAAGCGCACACGTTGCTATAAGAGCAATGCTTTTGATTAACGGTGGCGCTTCGGTGGCACTCTTGGCGTTTGTCGGAGCAGTGTTGTCGTCGAAGAACTCCATGGACATCGACGTGACCCAACTCGTAGCGCCGATACAGCAGTTTGCCCTAGGAGTTGGGCTTGCGGGTGTCACAGCGGCTCTTGCGTATTTGGTTAATCTTCTCGACAGCGATATCGTTGGTTCAGTGAAGTACGCTTGGGAGCACCCATATTTACTGGAGCTTGGCCGAGCGAAATGGCTCCGCGCCATCAGGGCGGCGCTACATTGGTTGGCACTCGGCACAGCTATTGCGACACTGGTGTTCTTCTTTCGTGGAGTTTTCAGTGTTTCAGCAGCCATACTCTCTATGAGTGGCTAGGGTGCAATTCAGCGATAGAATGCAACCCAAACATCTCCCAATGACCCACGAGACAACGTAGCCACCAGACGTCAGCCAGTTAGCCAAACTCAGTTCGCTGCTTGTCAGTGATTTACGAAGAAGTGGCAGCCCGTAGGGCTACATAACCCCTTCGTCATACTGTCTCGCGACGTTGCAAAAAATCATTTTGTAGCATATACTTGATAGGTGAACGGGGCCTCACCTGTCCCAGTCGATTTCACTCTGTCCCACCATTTGTCCCACCATTTCTCATGCCGAGTGGTGGGACAAATGGCGGGACAGAAGTTAGACCTGCGGGGTCGGAAAAATGGGAAGACTGTCGGTCAAGCGCGTCGCCGCAACCCGCAAGCCGGGGATGTATGGCGATGGCGACGGGCTCTATCTCCGGGTCGGTCCGACCGGCGCGAAATCATGGATCCTGCGCACCCTCGTGCATGGCAGACGTCGGGAGTTGGGGCTGGGCAGCCTCGCTTGGCTGAGCCTCGCCGAAGCCCGGGAAGAGGCACGCAAGCTGCGGACCGAGGCCCGGTCAGGCCGCGACCCGGACCTGCTCCGGAAACGCGAAGAGCTGAGCTTCGAAGAGGCCGCAAAGCGTCACCACGCCTCGCTCTCCCGCACTCTGGAGAGCGACCGTCACGCGGAGCTCTGGCTGCGCTCGCTCGAACTCTACGCCTTCCCCAAAATCGGAAAGCGCCCGATCCAGTCGATAACCTCTGCGGATGTCCTCGCCATCCTAAACCCGATCTGGGCGAAGAAGCACGACACCGCGCGGCGGGTGAAACAGCGCATCGCCGCGGTCTTCGACTGGGCGAAGGGGGCAGGGCACTATCCGCACGAAAACCCCGTCGCGGGTCTGAAGAAGGCGCTGCCTGCCGTGAAGAGGAAGGCCGAGCACATGGCGGCGCTGCCCTGGCGGGAGCTGCCCGCCTTCATGGCGCAGCTTGCCGCGCGCGAAGCGGTCTCGGCCCGGTGCCTCGAATTCCTGATCCTGACCGCGCTCCGCAGCGGCGAAGTGCGGGGCGCGGAATGGTCCGATTTCGATCTCAAGGAGGCGGTTTGGCTCGTTCCCGACGCGCGAATGAAGCGCGGGTTGCCCCATCGCGTGCCCCTGTCGGCCGGGGCGCTGGCGGTGCTTGAGAAGGTGCGCGGCCTCGATCCGGTCTACGTCTTTCCCAGCCCGAAACGCAGCCAAGACCACAAGGCGCAACCCCTCTCCGTGATGGCCTTCAAGCCGCTGCTGGGTCGCATGGGCGCGGACGGGTTCACGGTGCACGGCTTCCGTTCCACCTTCCGCGACTGGTGCAGCGAGAGCGCGCATGCGGATCGCGAAGTGGCCGAGGCGGCGCTCTCACATGCGACCGGCAACGAGGTCGAGCGGGCCTATGCGCGCTCCGACCTTTTCGACCGCCGCCGCGCATTGATGGACGCTTGGGGGCGCTTCGCCACGGGCAAGAGCGGCGAGGTCGTGGAGCTTGTGCGGTGATGCGGGCGCCCTTTCTCACTTCTCGGCCTTCTCCTTCGCATCGATCTCGAAGGCCGCGCGTCCCCAGTCGCGCCAGACCTTCCGCGCGTGCTCGCCCTGTTCGCCCTCGAGACGGTCGCCCATCCAGAGAAGCGCGCCGAAGATCAGCGTCCGGTCATCGCCGGTGATCTCGACGATGCCCGCTTTCTTCATGAGCCCGCCGAGTTCGATCAACTGCCGCGTGTGCGTGCGACGGTCCATCTGCCAGCTACGCCGGTCATGCCGCGCCCGGGCCGCCTGAAGGCGGTTGGCTGCTGCCCGGTTTCGCCTCAGCGCGGCCTCCGTCGCCACCATCCGGTGAAGCAGATCGCCGGGTCTTGCTGCGAAACATCGCCGCCCCGCGCTTCGCCCAGGCCTCCCGTTTTGCCGCATCCGTCGTCTCGGCCAGCACGATCAGCGCACCGGCCAGTTCTTCGGGCGCCAGCGCATCGGCCCCGGTGGCGATCACCAACTCGCCCAGCTGCTGCACCTTGCGGGTCTTGAGCTCCCGCGCCTTGTCCTCGAGCGCCTTCAGTTCCGCGTCGAAATCCCTCGGTTTGCGCATGTCACTCTCCTCAAGCTGTTGATGTCCTGAGGATACCCGCACCCCGCACGAAAGGCTCCAGGGTCGCCGGGACAGCGCGGGACGGCCCGGTCCCACCCGAGAATTTTTCGAGGTAGGGCGCGCTTATACGTCGTTCCGACGTCGCGGTGCCCGTGGCACAGATCGCCCCATCATGGCGATCTATCACCTCCACATGAAGGTCATCGGGCGCTCCTCCGGCGCCAGCGCGGTCGCGGCCGCCGCCTACCGCTCGGCCTCGCGGCTCCGGGACGAGCGGATCGAGCGCAGCCATGACTTCACCGCCAAGCGCGGCGTCGTGCATTCCGAGGTGCTGTTGCCCGAGGGCGCGCCCGAGGCCCTGTCCGACCGGGAACGCCTTTGGAACGCGGTCGAGGCCTGCGAGCGGCGCCGCGATGCGCAGTTGGCGCGCGAGTTGGAGTTCGCGCTGCCGCGCGAGATGGCACAAGCGCAGGCAATCGAGCTGGCCCGCGACTTCGTGCGGGGAGAGTTCGTCGACCGCGGCATGATCGCCGATCTGAACGTGCACTGGGACCGGACCGATGACGGCCTGCCTAAACCCCATGCCCATGTCATGCTGACGATGCGGTCGGTGAGCGAGGACGGCTTCGGCCCGAAGGTGCGGGAGTGGAACCGCACCGACCTGCTCGCACGCTGGCGCGAACGCTGGGCGGAGTTCGCCAATGCGCGGCTGGCCGAGCTCGATATCGACGCGCGGATCGATCACCGCAGCCTGGAGGCGCAGGGCATTGCGCTGGAGCCGCAGGACAAGATCGGCGCGCCCGCCCAGAGGATCGTGCGTGCTGGCGAAGAGGCCGACCGCGCCGAGATGCACCGGTCCATCGCGCGCGAGAACGGCACCCGGATCATCGCCGATCCAGGCCTTGCATTGGACGCGATCACCCGGCAGCAGGCGACGTTCACCCGGCGTGACATGGCCGCCTTCGCCCACCGCCACAGTGACGGGCCGGGCCAGTTCGATGCGGTGCTGGCCGCCATGCGCCGCGCGCCCGATCTTGTCGCGCTGGGGCGGGATCTGCGGGGCGACGACCGCTTCACCACGCGCGACATGCTGGATGCCGAACAGCGCTTGCACCGCGCGGCGACGGCGATGGCGGAGCGGGCGCGCCATGCGGTTGCCGAGAGCGACCGCGACACAGCTACGGCGCGCGCCGAGGCGCGGGGTTTGATCCTTTCGGCAGAGCAGGTGGAGGCGCTGGCCCATGTCACCGACGGCCGCGATCTCGGGATCGTCATCGGCCATGCCGGGACGGGGAAGAGCGCGATGCTGGGCGTGGCGCGCGAGGCCTGGGAGGCGGCGGGCTACCGCGTCCGCGGAGCGGCGCTCTCCGGGATCGCCGCCGAGAACCTCGAGAGCGGATCGGGGATTACCGCGCGCACCATCGCGAGCCTTGAGCAAAGTTGGGACCAGGCCCGCGACGCGCTCTCGCCGCGCGACATCCTCGTGATCGACGAGGCCGGGATGGTCGGCACGCGGCAGCTCGAGCGGGTGCTGTCGCAGGCGGCCGACGCCGGGGCCAAACTGGTGCTGGTCGGCGATCCGCAACAACTGCAATCGATCGACGCGGGCGCGGCCTTCCGGTCGCTGCACGACCGCCACGGCGGCGCGCGGATCGGCGAGGTGCGCCGCCAGCGCGCCGTGTGGCAACGCGAGGCCACGCGCGATCTGGCGACGGGCCGGACCGTGGCGGCGCTGGCGGCTTATGAGGCCCACGGCCATGTGCATGCGGCGGCCAGCCGGGAAGCCGCGCGCGCGGCGCTGATCGACCGCTGGGACCGCGACCGGCAGGACGACCCGGAGGCCAGCCGCATCATCCTGACCCATACGAACGACGAGGTCCGCGAGCTGAACATGGCCGCGCGGGAGCGGATGCGCCAGGCAGGCGATCTCGGCCCGGAAGTGCGCATGACGGTCGAACGTGGCGAACGCAGCTTCGCGCTCGGCGACCGGGTGATGTTCCTGCAGAACGACCGCGGCCTCGGCGTGAAGAACGGCACGCTTGGCAGCATCACGGACGTCGACCGCAAGGCGATGACGGTTCGGACCGATGACGGACGCGCCGTCCGCTTCGACCTGAAGGACTACGACCGGATCGACCACGGCTATGCGGCGACGATCCACAAGGCGCAAGGGATGTCGGTGGACCGCGCCCATGTGCTGGCGTCACCCGGCCTGGACGCCCATGCCAGCTACGTGGCCCTCACCCGGCACCGCGACGGGGTGGACCTGCACTATGGCCGCGACGACTTTGCGTCATCCGAGCGGCTGGCCTGCACCCTCGGCCGCGAGCGGGCGAAGGACATGGCGCTCGACCATGCCGGAGCCGACCCGGCCGAGGACTTTGCCGCACGCCGGGGCATCGACTTCGGGCGCCACGCGCCCGAGGCGCACGACATGCGCCCGCAGCCGGATGACCTCGCCGAGGCGCGCGAGGCCGCGCTGCGCCCGGCCCGCACCCGCGCGCTGATCCGCCATGCCGAGGCCGTCAATGCCGTCTTCGAGGCGCATGCACAGGGCGGCAAGGCCAGCCCCGAGCAGCTGCGCCAACTCCACCGCGCTCGCGACGCCTTCGAAGCGCTGCGCCCCCATGGCTGGCGCGATGCCGAGGCCGCCTATGTGAAGGACCCGGCCCTCGCGCGCGACGCCGCGAAGGGCCAGGTCAACCGCGCGATCCGGGCGCTGCAGCTCGAGACCGAGTTCCGCACCGACCCCCGCGCCCGCGCCGACCGCTTCGTGGAGCGCTGGCAGCAACTCGACCGCAGGAGCGGCGAGCAGTTCCGGGCGGACAACTTCACAAGCTACGAGGCCACTCGCAAGGCGATGTCCGACATGGCCCGTGCCCTCGAGCGCGACCCGCAACTGGAATCCCTCCTCGCAAACCGCACGCGCGACCTCGGCATCTCCAGCAACACCGGTCGCCGACTCGGCCGGGAACTCGCCTTCAGCCACGGCCTCGAGCTCGGCCGCAGCCGCGGTCTCGGGCTCTGAGACCCGTCCGATCTGCCGCCCTCTGCACGCGTCGGCCCTACGCCGGCCCGGACGCTCTTGCCCTCCCATCCCGGCCCGGCCTGACTGGATCAACACCCCTCAAACGACCCCAGCAGGAGCCAGCACAGCCATGCCCGACCCCGACCGCATCATCCGCCTCCGGACCGTCCTCGCCCGGACCGGCCTGTCCCGCTCCACCCTCTACCGCAAGATCGCCGAGGGTACCTTCCCGGCCCAGCTCCGCATCTCCATCCACGGCGCGGGCTGGCGCGAGTCCGAGATCGACCGTTGGGTCGCCGACCCGGTCGGATGGCGGCCGGAAGGGGAGGGGCGGTGATATCGAGGGGGCTCGCCGCCGTCGTTAGCCGGAAGCGGATCAGGTGGCATTCTTGCGAGTCGGCAATTATTACACTATATACCGTCAATATTGCTGTTAGAGGCCCGCCATGCAGATCGCCAATTTCACAGAATCCGGTCAGTTCGAGCCGCGCCGCATCGCAGCCGCACTGCGCACCTCTGCTGAAGAGGTCGCGATGACGGTCGGGCTGGGCAAGGACGCGCTCCAGCGCCGGACGCGGATCGGCTCGGACAAGACCCAGCGTCGCCTGCGGGAACTTGTGGAGATCCTGAACAAAGTCGAACCGCGCTTCGGCTCGGCGCTTATCGCCTATGCGTGGTATCGGTCGGAACCCCTGGCCGGGTTCGACGGACGCACGGCCATGCAGCTGGTGCAGGACGGCAAGGCGCAACAGGTGCTCGAATACATCGACGCGGTGGACGCCGGCGTCTTCGCCTGATGGCGTTGACTGGCGATGCCTATCGAGGCCTTCTCTACCGTGCTTTGAACCCCGTCTACGCCCGCATGCCCCTGTCAGGACGCGGGGCGGAGCTGCATGGCGGGCGGTTCAACCCGAAGGGCACACCCGCGATCTACTCCGCGCTCGATCCCGTCACGGCACTGCGCGAGGCGAACCAGGTCGGCAGCCTGCAGCCCACGATCCTCGTCTCCTACCGGGCTGATATCGCGCCTGTGTTTGATACGAGCGACAGCGGACAGCTCGCTGCCTTCGGAATGACCCATGAGGCGCTGGCCGATCCCGGCTGGCGTCTTGCCATGCTGGAGGGGCGGAGGGTGCCGACACAGGACTTCTCGCGCAACCTGATTGCTGAGGGTTATGCTGGCCTGCTTGTCCGAAGCTTTGCGAAGGGTGCGGGGGATGCTGACCTCAATCTGGTTCTTTGGAAGTGGGGCGAAGTGGGATGTTCGCTCCAAGTGGTTGATGACGAGGGGCGGTTGGACAAGATGTGAGGGTCGGAGTGCCTAGAGAATGACGCGGAGCACAACGACAGGGTTCGTCTTCACTACGATGGAAGGGTCGGAGGAAAAGTGACCGGATGCGACGGAAAGCCTTTCATGCCACTGATCTGATGTCCGGAACTTCGTCGCGAACGGCCCAAAGCCGACACTGGGTGTGGGCGCTGGGAATGGCCGCTTCGGGCTAAGGGGAGCGAAGTAAACGTCGTCACCCGCTTCGAGCGCGGAAGGCCCATCCGCCCCTGGCAACCGAAGCGCGACGGAGAACGCAACGAGACCCTCGACACCTTCGTCTCCGCCCACGCCGCCCTGCACGGGCTGATCAGCATGGGGCTCAGGCTGAACGAGGAGGTGGAGCGTGTGGCGTCGGTGCCGGTGCGGCCGGGGGCCGAGGCTGCGAGGGTGGTCCGGTCGGCGTGGATAAACCGCCAAAGCACATGCCGGCACAGCCCGAATGCAACCGGCTGACATTGTGCTTGAGCCAGGAATCGTTAAGTTCTCAACGCGAGAAGAGGTCATCATGCGTTGAGCGACGATGTTGGACGAATTGTATGGACGAGCGATCCTACCTGAGCCGGACGACCGCAGGCCAAAAGGCTACGGTGCGCACGAGGTTCTGCCGCCCAGAAGCCTTAGCATCCTCTCGGCGGAGACCGCTGAGCATCTCAAAGGCTTCATGAGGTCAGTAGAGGCCGCTTGGGCTATGGGTAACCTCTTCATGGCGAGAACCACAGTACTTTGGCTCGTAGACAACGATGGAGAAATCCGATTTGCCATTGAAGAATATGTACATAATGGGAAGATAGATCAAGTTTCCGAAGCATGGTACCAAGATATCCCGTATCAACGGATAACCGATGACTATGAATTTCTACTGCCCACAAACACCAAGTTGGGACACCCATCGCTAGTCTCGTGCCAAGAGGCGCGCATCGCTGGCGAGATTCGATTTTACAGTTTGGAGGGCGCGGATCAAAAAACTTGGAACCTGAACGCGCACTCAGGCCGCTATGGTGTTTGGGTAACACATGCTGAACGCCGCAAGAGCCATCTGTGGAATGTCAGCTACAGATTTCGAGACCACAGAATTGCGCTTAAAATTGATCCAAAAGGCCCAAAGGGCTGGCGCTAGGAATATAGCAGCATGACTGAACCTAGCGAACAACAAATATCAAATATCAACCTCGGACGTATGAGCGCCCGGGATTACGCTACTCTGGCAAGCGTTAAGCCAGAAACACCGAACATGAACGCATTGGTTGCAAAGGTTCAAGCAGTATTCGAGCGGCTTCGTGGCAGGGGCATCACGGACGATTTCGATGTCGCCATGCTTGGCGTCGAGTTGCACCACGCACTTGACCGCGCGTCTTGGAACCATCTTCGCACAGCAGTCTCGGCGCTCTACGGGCCCGAAGCAGGAAAAATGCTCTCTCTGCGGGTTGAGGAAGCAGAACACCTTTCAAGCACGGAGGGCGTCTCTTCGCAGGTCGGCCTATCTGAAGTCCGGAGCCAACTCCACCACCTCCGGGAACAGGTTTCCCACGACGAACGAGTGAGCCCCCACATTGAAGAGATTGTTTCCTGTGCCAAGAGTCTTCGTAAGTTCGCGGGAGACGCGCTCTCAATCGAAGGTTTTGTTGGCGACTTAGTTCTTACTCTGGCAGAGGTTGGTAAGCGCAGAAATTTGCCAACTGAAGCGGTAGATGAGGAGAGAAAAGCAAGAGCCATTGTATCTCACGAACTGTCCCGGTTGATTATTCAGGAAGCACCGGAGCAAAGGATTGGCTGGTCATTCATGGCATATGCCTATGAGCAGGAATATGCATTTCCTGAGGCTGAACTGGTCCACTTTCATAACGTGCAAGCATTTGACACTGGCAAAGATTGGGAGGGCCTTCTTATTCTTCTGGGTCGGCTTGATGGGCGCGCCGAGGATGTTAGACGCGTCGGCGCCGAGGCGGTGCTCAGATATTGGGACAGCTTTAATGTGGTTTCAAACCTCATTAGAGCCATGCTACGGCTAGATGAAATTGATCGCGACCTACATACTCTACTCACTTTCTCAACAAGCCTTTTGTTTGCTGATTTGCCGCGGGAAGACCTGAAATGGGTTCCTACGCAGTATTTCACGACGATAAACATCCTTGCGCTCGATCGCGAACGGAGCATCGCGGAAGCAATTAATGATGGGTCAGTAAGATTTATTGAGAGATACGCCATGCATGGGAGCATTGATGGTCTTAGATGGATCCCAAGGCAGTTTCGCAATGGTGCTCTTTTCGTTCGAGAATTACTTAATTCAGCTCGCAAGCTTGAACCAGAGCTTTGG
>CAZNMK010000001.1:40194-52740 GCA_964574045.1 uncultured Roseovarius sp.
GGACCCAAGAGCTTGACGACATTCTAGCCTTCTCTCACGCATTTGGCAGCATCACAGATCAAGAATACGCGCGCACAGCAGGGTATAAAGAGATTCGAGACGGAAGCGATGTCCCGGCAACTCGCCGCTGGCTTGCTCAGCTTCTCATCAAGATCGAGGGAAATGAGGCGGTTCATGAAGCTGCTAGACTATTGGTGGAGAATATAGAAAAATATGAGGACGAAAATTCAAGAGTTCTTTTAAAACAACTTGAAAATGCAGAGGTGAAGGTTTTCCTTAGCGGCATCGAGTCGAAAGGACTAGATGCGGATCCTAGAAGGTTGAAAGGGGTCGGCATCGACCACACAAAGACAAATTTCTTCGACCCGTCGATCTTCTCACCCACTTCGTATTCCTTATCGAACGAAATTGTGGAAATCGGAGCGCTAAAGCAGATCGAGCTTTGCAAAGGTGAAGATGATTCATTACTTGAGGCCCTGAGAGGCGTTGAGCCAAGCTCGACGAAAGGAAGGGCACAAATGGAAATTCTTGAAGCACGGCACCGCGATCTAGCGGATGCGCAGGAGCCAGGTTCTTTCGCAGCGAAATTTGAACATGCCCTTCGCACCGGTGAGCTGGAGCTATTAAATAGAATAAAATCTGGAATCCCAAGTCTCTTGGCGATAACGGTTGTAGCCAAGTCGCTGTTCGGAGACAAAGAAGCGACGCAAGACTTGTTGACCTTCTTCTCTGAAGATGAGAGCTTTTTGCCAACAGATCAACTTCTTATTCAAAGACTGAAAAAGCGCCTCTCTTCAATTGACATTAGCGCAGTCTCCGATCCTGTGCGCCTTGGCGAGGTGCTTCAGATGGAGCGGCAAACATGCGTTGTATTGCTCAGGGACGCAAACGAGGCGCACGCCTTGCTAGCGGCGTGACCGCTGACCGTTCTCTGGTTCCTAAACATTACCAATGGCTTGAGGGTCCGTTTCGGGCGATTCTGCCGCCCATGCGGACCTTCCTCCATCGCCTTCTCGGCCTCGCGCGCGCTCGCGGCTTCGACGCTGCGGGTGGCGGGCGGCGTTGGGAGGGGGCGCGGACGGTCGACGGGCTGAACGCGGCGATCCTGGCAGTCGCGACCACGGCGGCGCGGCGGGCCGGGTGGTATGCGCGGAACAGTCCGTGGGTCGCGGCGGCGGTGGACAGCCTGGTCGGCAATGTCGTCGGCGCGGGAAGCTGGCCGCGCCCCATTCCTTCGGACCGGGTGCCAATAGAATGACAGCTACCTCCATCAAACGGTTGGTCATTCAAGTCGTCGGCAGCAAACTTTGGCATTCCGCCCTCAGCGATCGCAGTTGGGGTAAGGGTTGAGCCGTAGATTCAAGGACGGCCGTAAATGACCTTGGGAGCTGAGATGGGCAGCCCAAGATCGTGATCTGAAGCCGCTCAAGTACCAGGTTTCTTCTCGCCGATTTCGATGAACGCCCCACCGTCGAGGATCCAGTCCGCCAATTGATCAACAGCGCGATGAACGTCGGCCTGCTTTTTCAGCACGCATTCCCAGATAATCGCGATCCGCCAGCCATTTTGCGACAGCGTTGCCACGACTTTCTGATCGCGCCGGATATTGGCCGCGAACTTCGCCGCCCAGAATTCGGGGCGCGTGGCAGGCCTCGATGCAAACCGGCAGCTTTCATGCCTGTGCCAGAAGCATCCATGCACGAAGACTGCGACCCTGTGTTTGGGCAGGACCAGATCTGGTCGCCCGGTCACGGTCTTGGGGTGGAGCCGGTAGCGGAACCCGCGCGCGTGAAGGGCACGGCGCAGCAACAGCTCGGGCCGTGTATCTTTTCCGCGTATTCCGGACATCATCCGGGATCGGGTCTCCTTGTTGACAATATCTGCCATTTGGCTCCTGGCATCGTCCCTCTCACCTGGTATACAGGCGTCAGCCCCCTTATGAGAGGTCCCTGATTTGCCAGTCAAATTCGGCGTTGTCGATCTGTTTGCCGGTCCTGGCGGTCTGGGCGAGGGTTTCTCCTGCCTCAAGGTGGGTGACCACGCGCCCTTTCACATCGGCATCTCGGTCGAAAAGGAAGACTCGGCGCATCGGACGCTCAGGCTGCGGGCCTTTCTGCGGGAACACCAGGCGCAGCACGGAACGCTGCCGCAAGCCTTCATCGATTTCCATGCAGGGCTTTCGGATGAACCGGACTGGCACGAGATCGACGCCGATGCATGGGCACAGGCCGACGCAGAGGCGCGCTGCCTTGAACTGGGGACCGAGGACGCAGGCAAGGCCATCGATGCAGCCATCACGAGCCTGCGCCGGGACTATGACGACACGATCCTGATCGGCGGGCCGCCCTGCCAGGCCTATTCTCTGGTCGGCCGCGCCCGGTCTAAGGGAAAGGTCGGCTATGTACCCGAACAGGACGAGCGGCACTACCTGTTCCGGGAATACATCAGCGTCCTCGACCGCCTGCGCCCGGCGGCCTTCGTGATGGAAAACGTAAAGGGCATGCTCTCCTCGACCATCGAAAGCCGTCTCGTGTTCGAGATGCTGATGGAAGACCTGGCATCGCTCGGCACTCGCAAGAGCCATCAATACGAGTTGCGCGCGATCCATGTCGAAGACGACAGGGCAAGCCTGCGCGAGGCTGCGCAGCCGTCCGATTTCATCGTGCGGGCCGAGCGGTTTGGCGTACCTCAACGGCGTCACCGCGTCATCATCATCGGGATCCGCTCCGATCTCGCCAAGGGCGCAAGCGATGCCGAGATTACGGTGTCGGATGTTGCCCGGACGGTCGATGACGTGATCGGCAACATGCCGGTGCTGCGCAGCGGGATCAGCCGGGGGCAGGATGATCCGGACGCATGGCGGACAGTCGTCGCCGATGCTGCCCGGCTGCTGGCCAATCTTCATGGTGGCAAGGCGAATTCGCAGATCCGGGGCATCTTCAAGGATGTCGCGAAACGGCTGGAGGCGGGCGGCCCGGCGGTCCGCTCGGCGTCACGATTGCCCGAGGGGTATGGCACCGCCAACGACGCTCTTCTTCAGTGGCTGGAAAGGCCGGGTCTGCGAGGGCTGGCGCAGCACGAGACGCGGGGGCACATGGCACCGGACCTTCGCCGCTACCTCTTCGCGGCCGCGTTCGGTGATGTGCATGGCTACAGCCCGAAGGCCGCAGACTTCCCGTATCTCATCAGCCCGGATCACAAGAACTGGGACAGCGGGAAATTCAATGACCGCTTCCGGGTCCAGCTGGCGGGCGAGGCCTCCACGACCGTTACGAGCCACATTTCGAAGGATGGTCACTACTTCATCCATCCGGACCCCATGCAGTGCCGCAGCCTGACGGTGCGCGAGGCCGCGCGCCTGCAGACCTTCCCTGACGACTATCTGTTCCTCGGCAACCGGACGCAGCAATACGTGCAGGTAGGGAACGCCGTGCCGCCGTTCCTCGCACGGCAGATCGCGGATCTTGTCCATGCTGCGCTGACAAACAAGGGCAAACTAGAGCCCTGAAATCCTTGCAATATCGAGGCCCTGTCGCCAAGTTGTTGGGAAGCCCGGAGAAACGAAGGATAGCATGCAGGAAGTTGTTTCGACACGTCGCGCCGATGCAACGCCGCATGCAGCCTCATTGATCGAGGGCTTGAGGGATATCGGCTATTCCCTCGAGACCGCAATTTCCGATGTCATAGACAATTCGATAACTGCGGGAGCGCGCCGCGTCCGGATCGTGACCGAGACTTTCGCGGACGAGCCCCATATCGCCATCATCGATGATGGTGGCGGGATGGCGGAAGAAGAATTGATTGCGGCCATGCGTCCGGGCAGCCGCAACCCCTTGGCATCACGGGATGAACCCGACCTTGGCCGTTTCGGTCTCGGCATGAAGAGCGCAAGTTTTTCGCAATGCCGTCGGCTGACGGTCGTGTCGCGGAGGGATGGCAGGACATCGGCAGCGGTCTGGGATCTGGACGATGTCGCGGAGCGGAACGAGTGGGCGGTGCAGCTTCCCGATGACGTCTCCGGAATTCCCGAGGTCGAAAAGCTGGGAGAAACCGGCACCCTCGTTCTTTGGGAAAAGCTTGATCGTTTGTCAGGCGGGTACGCCCATAACGCGGCAAAGCGGGCCGAGGTGATCAATCAGCGTATTGCCGAAACGGAAAGGCATCTGCGCCTCGTCTTCCATCGTTTCATGGAAGATGCAAAACCGCTTTCGATTTCGCTGAATGGCCGGGTGCTTCCGCCTCTCGATCCATTTGCCCGAAATAACCCGGCGACCATTCCCGACCCCGAGGAGCGGCTTTCGCTGATCCGGGGTGATGTCGAAATCCAGAGCTTCACCCTTCCGCACCACAAGCAGATGGGCAAGACGGACTGGGAAGACATTGCCGGACCGGAGGGCCACCTGAAGTCGCAAGGCTTCTATCTTTATCGTGGCAAGAGGCTGATCCTGTACGGGACCTGGTTCGGCCTTTGCCGTCAGTCGGAATTGACGAAGCTGTCGCGGGTCAGGATCGACATTCCCAACAGCATGGATGCTGACTGGAAGATCGACGTCAAGAAATCCTCCGCGCAGTTGCCACCTATCGTCAGGGACCGCCTCAAGAAGGTCATCGAGCGGATTCAGGATGGATCGAAGCGCACCTACCGCAAGCGCGGTCAGAAGCTGGTCGATCACGAGCGTCTGCCCATGTGGCATCGCATCCAGGCCGAGGGGCAGATCCGGTACAGACCCAACGCCGAGCATCCGGCGTTTGCGGACTTTGCCGAAAGCCTGCCGCCAGACCTGAGGCGCGGCTTCTTCAATTGCATCGCTCTGGTCGGTGCGTCCCTGCCGATCGAGACCCTTCACGCCGACATGGCCGGGACGGCCGAAGAGATCGTCCCTGATCGGGTGGACGAGGACACTCTCGCACAGGCTGTTCAGGCGACCCTTTCCATTCTCATGGGAGCGCGGAAGGATATCAAGGAAATCATGGCTTTGATGAAGGATGTTGATCCGTTTCGGTCTGCCTGGGACGATACGCAGCGTATCATTGCGACGACGCTTGAAGAAAAGGAACAGCAATGACCCCGCTTCTCAGCAGTCTCGAGGGCATGACGTCCATGTACATGGCGTCCCAGGCGGGGCCTCACACTGCACAGTCCATTCGCGACATAATCGCACAACTGCGCGAGACGCCGATGTTCTCCGGCAAGATCGAAGATGAGGACGCCGAGGAACTGGCGCGCCTGATCGAGGAGAAATACGGCATCAGCATGGGCCTCGGCGCCATTGTGGATGCCGAAGACTTCAAGCCTTGGCTTCATGACGCGCGGATCAATGGCGAGGTCGGGGATTTCTACTGGGGGCGGTATCGCAGGCTTCTGGGCCTGAAGGGCCTGCCCAAGTCGGTGATCGACGGCACGGACGAGGTCACGGACAAGGTGCTGGACCGCCTTGGCAACCCGAACAACCTGAGCCCCTGGAGCCGCCGGGGCATGGTCGTAGGGCATGTCCAGAGCGGGAAGACCGCGAACTATACCGGTCTGATCTGCAAGGCGGCGGATGCGGGCTACCGGCTGATCGTGGTGATCGCGGGCATTCACAACAACCTGCGCAACCAGACCCAGGCGCGGATCGACGAAGGCTTCATCGGGCGCGATACCGGGCGGCTAGCCCATGCCAACAAGGCGCAACGGCAGAAGATCATCGGCGTCGGACAGTTCGATCAGCGGGAGTTTCCGGTGTCGCTGACCAACACCCTGCGCGATTTCAACAAGGCGACCGCAACGACCTTTACCGCGCAGCTGAGCCAGATCAACGTGCCGGTAGTGCTTGTGATCAAGAAGAACTCCAGTACGTTGAAGAACCTGCTGGAATGGCTGAAGGAACATTCCGTTCACCAGAGCACGCAGATGGTCAGCCAGCCCATGCTGCTGATCGATGACGAGGCCGACAACGCCTCGATCAACACGGCCTATCAGCGGGACGAGGTGACACGGATCAACAGCCAGATCCGTGAGCTGCTGTCGCTGTTCCATCGCAGTTGCTATGTCGGCTACACCGCCACGCCCTTCGCCAACATCTTCATCGATCCCGACACCGATGACGAGGCGCTGAAACAGGATCTGTTCCCGCGGGATTTCATCATCGGGTTGGATGCGCCGTCGAATTATTTCGGGGCGCAGAAGATTTTCCTCGACGCGCGCGACCAGCACATCCGGCTGATCGACGACAACGAGGACGTGCTGACGATGAAGCACAAGATCGACCATCCGGTCGACGTGCTGCCCGGCACTCTGGTGGAGGCGGTGCGCGCCTTCATCGTGGCCCGCGCGATCCGGAACGCGCGCGGGCAGCAGGCTGGCCATGCGTCCATGCTGGTGAACGCCTCGCGGTTCACCGATGTGCAGGGGCGCTTGCGGTCGCGGATCGCGGATGTCGTGGCACGTATCCGTGACGCCGTGGCCGTCGACGCCGGAAAGGGTCCGGCTGCGCTGCGGAACCCCGAGATCGCGGCGCTGCACGCGACATGGAAACGCGAATATTCCGACGCGGAGGGGGGCGACTGGCCTTCGGTGCAGGCGCGATTGCATGAGGTGCTGGTGACGGCCCGCGTGGTCGAGGTCAACGCCTCCAAGCGGGCCCAGGCGCTGGACTATGATCATGTGGGGGAACACGGGATCACGGTGATCGCGGTCGGTGGCTTCTCCCTTTCACGGGGGCTGACCCTCGAAGGGCTGACGGTCAGCTACTTCCTGCGCAATTCCATGATGTACGACACGCTGATGCAGATGGGCCGCTGGTTCGGCTACCGCCCGGGCTACGAGGATCTGTGCCGTGTCTGGATGCCTGCGGATGGTGTCGGCTGGTATGCCCATATTCACGAGGCCATGGACGACCTGCAGACCCAGCTGAAGCGGATGGAGCTTGCCAAGGCGACGCCCGCCCAGTTCGGCCTCGCCGTGCGCAGCCACCCCGAGGCGCTGATCGTGACGGCGCGCAACAAGATGGGTACGGGAAAGGAGTTGCCGGTAAAGGTCGGGCTGGCCGAGAACCTTATCGAGACCACGCGGATCGTCCTCGACCACGCGCAGCTTGATTCGAACCTTGGTGCGGGCGAAGAACTCCTGTCCGTCGCCGCCAGTATTGGAATACCTCGCTCCGAGCGGCCAAGAGGCTACCTGCTCTCCGGGGTAGGCGTTGAGGCGATCAGGGATTTCCTTCGCAAATACCGGACAGAACCGGGTCTCCGGCCGGTGAACCCGCTTACCGATCCCAAGTTGATCAACGATTACATTGACGCTCGAGCGGATGATGAGCTTGCGAAATGGGATGTCTTCATCGCCAGCTCTACCCGCAAGGACATGGACCCCATACCCTTTGCTGGGCTCGATATCGTGCCCTACGAGCTTTCCGTTGATCCGGACCTCGCAAAGGGCGGTGTTCTTGCCTTCAGCGGTTCCAGCCGTCGGATTGGCTCTGCCGAGGACGAAACCGAAGGCCTGACCGCAACGCAGATTGCCGATGCGCGTGAAGCATTCCGCCTTTCCCGGCCAGATCAGCAGCTGCCCAAGACAGTCAACCCGAGGATCTACCGCCAAGTTCATGGTCGCCGCCCGTTGCTGATCCTCCGTCTCGTCAAGCCAAAGCTGGCCGATCCTGGCATGCCGGGAGGGGTGCTTGTGTGGGGTCTTTCGTTTCCGTCCAGCAGGATCGGTGGCGGGACCGTCGAGTATGTCGTGAACACCGTCCGCATGCGCGAGATGTTTGGCGAGGAAGAGATCGAGGAGGAGGCGCTTGGTGATCCCGAATGACACTCCGTGGTCCGGCCTCGAGGCAGGAAAGGTCGATACGCGGCGGGTGGATGCCGCGGCACGATGGAACTGGTTCTGGGCCGTGATGCCGCGAGCAGATGCTACGCTGCTGCTGCAGCTCAGTGATCTGCCGCGCCCCGTCCCGGATCTGCCCAAGCTCAAGAACCTTGAAATCCGTTTCCAGACCCTGCCGGGCGGCCCGATCCTCTACATACGGCTGAAGGACAACGCCCAGATGGAGCTGTTCGAGACGCTCTGCCGCGACGTGATGGCTGCGGGGGAACTGGCCGAGACCGAAGCGGAGGCGCTGGAGCGCGCCATCGGGCGCACCTTCCGGTGGCACTACCTTCTGCGCGGCGGCAAGCCGGAGGTGCTGTCCGAGGAGGCGCAGAAGGGCCTGATCGGCGAAATCGAGGTTCTGAAGCTTCTGATCGCCGAGCTTGGGCCGAAGCCCGCCCTGTCCGCATGGATGGGACCGTCCGGCGCGCCCAAAGATTTCGAGCTCAGGGCCGACTGCATCGAGGTCAAGGCCCGTCGTGGCGCGTCGCAGCCTTTCGTCAAGATCACCAGCGAGCATCAGCTGGCCGATGTGTCTGATCGGCGTATCTGGCTGGCGGTGCTGGCCGTCGACAAGGTGCAGCCGCCGCATGGGCGAACCCTGACCGAACATGTGGACATGGTCACGGAGCTTCTGGAGCGCACTGAACCATCATCGCTGATCGATTGGGACCTGCACCTCGCGGATGTCGGCTATGATGCCCTGCACGACTATTCGCCATGGCGCTGGATCGTGTCCGCGCCCGAGTTTTTCGCGGTGACTGAGGACTTTCCGCGGATCGCTGCACCGGTCCCGCTCGGCGTGTCCGGCGTCACCTACGCGCTGGCGCTGTCGGCTTGTTCGCCTTTTCTCAAGGCTTGGGATGATGTGCGCGTCGGCTTGACCGAAGGTGGGCAGGCATGAGCGAGCTTCAGGAATACCATCAGAACCTTATGGCCGACATCCGCCGCGAAGCCGACGCCAGCGGGATATTCCCTTTGGAAGCATTCTTCAATCTGATGGCAGATCGCCTGACCGAGGCGGGAGAACTGGAGACTGCAGACCCCGCTCACTATCAGTTTGGTGAGGGTGCGCAGAAACTGCGCATCGATGGTTATGCTGGAGATCCTCGAGATAGCGAGGGTGTCCTCGGACTGATCATCTGTGACTTTGCCGACAGCGATACGGTGCAGACCTTCGGGAAAACAGATGTCACCCCAATTCTCAATCCGCTCATCAGATTTCTCAAAAGGGCAAGAAGTGAGGAATTTCGGGACGCGTTGAATGAAGCAAATCCCGCATTCCAAGTCTCGGACCTTGTCATCGCGACATGGTCGCATGTGACCAAGGTCAAGCTGATCCTTGTCTCGAACCGGCATTATGTCGGCCGGGACGATGCTGTGCCCCTCGGCACATTGGAAAATGTGCCCATCACATGGTCGGTCTGGGACCTTGCCCGCTTCGAGCGCTTTGATCGTTCCGGCCAGGCGCGCGAGGACATGGTGATCGACTTCGCCGGGGACTTCGGCGGGCCATTGCCGGCACTGAAGGCGTCACAGACGGGCGCTGCACTGGAAAGCTACCTCCTGATCGTGCCGGGCGAACAGTTGGCTTCGATCTACGACCGCTGGGGCGCACGGCTTCTCGAGGCGAATGTGCGCTCGTTCCTTCAGGCGCGGGCCAAGACCAACAAGGGCATCCAGAAGACGATCAAGGAAGAGCCGGAGCTGTTCTTTCCCTACAACAACGGGCTATCCGCGACTGCCGACGACGTGACCTGCGTCCGCACGGATGACGGTCTTGCGATCGCCTCGATCAGCAATCTGCAGATCGTGAATGGTGCCCAGACGACCGGTTCTATTCACACCGGGCTGAAGAATGCCCGCGAGCAGCTTCCGCAGGTTTTTGTCCAGATGAAGCTGACCGTGGTGCCGCCTGACCGGTCAGAGGAGATCGTGCCCAAGATTTCCGAGTTTGCGAACACCCAGAACAAGGTGAACGCGGCAGACTTCTTCTCGAACCACCCGTTCCACATTCGGATCGAACAGTTCTCGCGCAGCGTGATCTTCACGGCCCGCGAAGGCGAGCGCCATGACAGCAAGTGGTTCTACGAGCGGTCCCGCGGTCAGTTCATCAATGCGCGCGGGCGTCTGACGCCTGCGCAGCAGAAGAAGTTCGACCTGGAGTTCCCCAAGGCGCAGCTCTTCAGCAAGACCGAACTTGCGAAGTTCGAGTATTCGGCTGCAGGCCATCCTGACTTGGTTTCGAAAGGCGCACAGAAGAACTTCGCCGAATTCGCCAAGGAGATCGGCGAGGCCTGGGCCAAGAGCGATGCGCGATACGACGAACTCTGGTATCGGCGGCTGATCGCGAAGGCCATCATCTTCAGGAAGCTGGAAACCGAGGTGCCGAAACAACCTTGGTACGAAGGCGGCTACCGCGCGAATATCGTGACCTACGCCATGGCCAAGGTCTTCCATGACGCGTCGAGCGACAAGCAGGTGCTGGACGTCGACGCCATCTGGCGGCGTCAGGCAGTCTCGGACGCCTTGTTGCGTGCGCTGCTCGTCGCCGCGGCCGAAGCCAACGATGTCATCACGCACCCACCGGCCGGGGTCCGGAACATGTCCGAGTGGGCAAAGCAACAGGCGTGTTGGAACGGCCTGAAGGGCAGGCAGCTTGCCTACGATGACGACTTCGCCAGTTGCCTGACGCTGGTGGAGTCCGTGCGAACCGCGGCGCGGGACGCGAAGGCAAAGAAGGCGTTGACCGAAGGCATCAACGCGCAGACCGAAGTGGTCAACCTGGGGGCCGAATTCTGGGCCAAGGTGATGGACTGGGGGAAGGCTGAAAGGAAGCTGTCACCCAAGGACCTGCAGATATTGCAGATATGCATGTCGATGCCGCGCAGGATCCCGTCGGATTTCCAAGCCAAGCATGCCATGGACGTGCTGCAGAGGATGAAAGATCAAGGTTTTGAGGTCGAGCAATGATCATGTCCGCCACATCTCGACGGCTATGTCGCTGCGCCAGGACCAGCAAAGTTCTAGAACGGTAGAACACTGAGCGAAGACTGTTCTGTCAAGGCGACTGATGACGCGGTCCCATTGAATGACCGCGCAGAACCGGGCGGGCGGCTCACACAGCTGCTCGAATCGAACACGTGGTCGAAAATGAGACCTCGTTTTGTCGCTGCGCTGCGGTGGATGATCCCTCACCCACCCCCGGAAGTCGGCTTGTCGGACGCCCGAGCCGGCTCGTCCAGCCTCACCAAATCCCACCTCACAACCGAATCCGACTGATGGGATTTATGGTGGGACAGGCCAATGGAGAGGCCGATTTTCCGTTTAATATCAGAAAATTAAGTGAAATAAATGGCAGCCCGTAGGGGAATCGAACCCCTCTTTCCAGGTTGAAAACCTGGCGTCCTAACCGATAGACGAACGGGCCATGCCGTGGCGTGAGGCGGTTCCTATTAAAACGGGCGACGTCGCGCAAGAGGCAAAATGCAGAAATCGCGTGGCGGGCGGCGCCCCTGGCATAGCGGGCGGGGATGCTTGATCAGCTGGCTGGCGCCGCGTCATCGAGGCGCAGTTGCACGCTGCTGCGCCCGCCCCAGCGGTTGATCTCCAGCCGCCCGGCCAGGTGAAAGCGCGCGCCGTCATGGCCTGCCAGCGCCGGGCCGAGCGGCCCCTCGAAGGCGCCGAAGGCGATGGCGTCGATCTGCCCGCCCGAGCCGTCGCCGGCGCGCAGCTTGAGGTGGTTTTCGCCCACGCGGCGGGCGAAGCGCAGGCCGATGTCGGCAAAGGCATAGCGCGGCGCCGGCGCGGCGGCGCCAAAGGGACCGGCGGCGGCGATCCGTTCGACCAGTTCGGGCGTCGCCGCGCCCGGCATCAAGAGCCCGTCCAGCGCCAGCACCCGCGGCCCCGCCGCGCCCGCGCCCTGGCGGGCCAAGAGGTCCGACAGCCGCGCCATCGCCGCATCCAGCCGCTCGCGCGCCACCGTCAGCCCCGCCGCCATGCGGTGCCCGCCGCCCCTGATCAACAGCCCCTCGGCCGCCAGCCGCTGCACCGCGCGACCGAGGTCGACGCCCGCCACCGACCGGCCCGATCCCTTGCCCTCGTCGCCATCGAGCCCGATCACCACGGCGGGACGGTTCGCGACCTCCTTGAGGCGCGAGGCGACGATGCCGACGACGCCGGGATGCCAGCCCTCGCCCGCCGCCCACACCAGCGGCGCGTCGAGGCCGCGCTCCCCGGCCTGGGCCAGGGCGGCGTCGCGCACCGCGCGCTCGATCTCCTGGCGCTCTGCGTTGAGCCCCTCGAGCCGTTCGGCCAGCGCCTGCGCCTCGGCCGGGTCGGGACAGGCCAGGAGCCGCGCCCCCAGATCGGCCCGGCCGACGCGCCCGCCGGCGTTGATCCGCGGCCCCAGCACGAACCCCAGGTGATGGGCGTCGGGCGGCGCGTCCAGACGGGCGGCATCGGCGAGCGCCGCCAGCCCCGGCCGCCCGCGCCGGGCCATCACCTGCAGCCCCGCGCGCACGAAGGCGCGGTTGACGCCCACAAGCGGCGCCACGTCCGCCACGGTCGCCAGCGCCACCAGGTCGAGCAGCTCCATCAGGTCGGGGCCCTTTTGCCTGCTGGCGCGCAGCTGCCGTCCGGCCTCGACCAGCATCAGGAACACCACCGCGGCCGCGCACAGATGCGCCAGTTCG
>CAZNMK010000002.1:0-44200 GCA_964574045.1 uncultured Roseovarius sp.
CTAACCCGGCGCTCGTTCGGACGGGCCTGACGGCCCGCCGCACAGCTCTGCGTTAGGCGTCAGCATCCCAAGCAGCAACAACTGCCGCAACTTGAGTCTTTGCGTTAATGCCAGCCTTGAATCCGCGCCTGTATGCTTCATTTACCAGCGCCTCGCAATCGCGGCGGTTCTGTTCACCGTCAATGCTCTTAGCGTCGTCCCACGCCCATCCAGCCGCTTCGAGCACATCTTTCACTTGTTGCCTCGTGAGCTTCCGAATGTCTACGAACATTCCATCTGCTCCTTGATAAATTGCGCAAGCTGCCGGTCTTGCTCGTCGTTTAGCGCTCGTAGCTCGGCGAGCGCGTCGCTCGCGTGGCCGTGTTCCGCGAAATGGCCAATGCTCATAAACGGGTCTTTGTCCGCCTGCGCAATCAGCGCAAACACGATCTTGCGCAGCATTACATTTTCGGCTCGTATGCGCACATTCTCATTCATCAGTTCTGAGTACATTTCATCCTCCAAAATCGCCTAACAACCGCATCAAGCCGACTCCGCTTCGCTACGCGGCTTATGCGGAGCGTTAGACTTCAGCCGGCGGCGTGATCGCGGTGACGGAGCTGGCTCGGCCGCGCCGCACGAGCCCTCGCCCGGCTCCGGCGCATAGCCCGAGCCAGCGTCGCCGTCGTCGATCAGGTCATACTGAAACTCGCCGGACGGCAGGTAATCGATCGGCTGCACGCCGGCCATCGCGCAGTCGACGAGATCCTGCTTGGTAGCCTGACGGCAGACCACGTCGCGCATCGCGTAGTGGCGCGCGTGGGCCATGCCCTCAACCTTCAGCAGGACCGGCGCCTCGCTGCGCCGCTGGACAAAGAACAGTTTCATGGTCGTTTCCTTTCTGTTGAATAGGTGCCCTGCTGATCCTGCGGGGCCGGGCCAGCCCTGTGGCGTCGGAGGTCGGGAGGGTCGTCCCGTGCTCAGCGCCACCGTTACGGCAATCAGCTTGCCTCCGTGGATCAGAACGGTATGTCGTCGTCCGGCACCGTCTGCTGGGCCGCCGCCTGCCGCTGACCACCGCCGGCTGCCCGCCGCTGGCCACCTGCCGGCGCCCGGCGCTGCTGGGTCTGGGCTGGCGGAGCCGAGCGCTGAGCCGGCGGCTGAGCCTGACCACCGCCCTGCGCCTGCTCGCCATCGAACACCGAGACGATCAGCCGGCCATCATCATCCAGCGGCAGCGCCGACAGGTTGATGAACGGCTTCAGCGTGATGAACCGGCGACCGTCGTCGAGCTCGACAAGCTCGCCGATGCGCTCGAACCGAGCCTTCTCGTTGCCGTCGCGGTCGGTGTAGAACCCGGCCTTGACCGCGAGGTTGCTCTTTGCTGCTACTCCCATGATGCGTTCTCCTCTAGTACCTGTTGCACGATTGCTCGACTGATCGCCGGCTCCGGGTCCAGCTCGTGGTACTCCGTCGCCGGGATCTGGGTTGCTTTGTTGGCCCTCACCACGTCATCGATGATGAAGAGCACTACATAGAGCAGGGCCACTGTGACCAGCATCGCGATGCCGGCCAGCAGGTGCCCCGCGAACTCGCGCGGGGTCATGCGATCGCTCCGATAGCGATTGCCGCGGCCCAAGCTACGATACTGATTGCTGCCCATCGGAAGACTCCTATTGCTGGGTCAAGGTCATCAAGGGTGGCCCGGCGACCGAAGTGGGTTTCGCCCCGTACAGCGTTTGGGAGAACGCATAGGGAGGAATCCGCACGGGACGCATCGATCGCCGGGCCATTACTCTGGGTCTGCGCAGTAGCGTATGCGGCGCCGATAAGCGTCGAGCCGCTCTGCCCTTTCGATGAACGGGTGATCCGGATCAAAGACACGAAGCGCAGCGGCGAGTCCGGTAGCGATCTCGGAGGCTCGAGCGATGTCAGCCACTGCTCTGGCGTCCGCGTAGTACACGAAACCTGCTCGCTGCTGTTCATTATCTGTTGCCTCATTGGTCACGGGGATCGATCCTTTCCGGCGCGATCCATGCGCCACTGAGAACTGCCTCGCGGTCGGCGAGCGCGTCGCTCGCGTTCCACATGTTAATCGGCACCGCCTCGACATGCACCATGTCGCTCATCAGCCGTCGCAGGCCGCCGCGGCTCACCTGAGCCCAGATGCTGATGAAGCGAATATAGCGGCCCTTGCCGAACCAGCCCATCTGCTGGGCCATCATGGCCGCAGCGATCCGGTGCTGCTGGATGTCGGTCATCCCGCCCACCGCCTGCCAGTCGAGGAACACCTTCCAGTCCTCACGGGTCGGGTCATAGGCCCGGAACCGCGGGAACATCTGTTTCGCCGACGGCGGCTGGTAGCGGGTGACAATGTAGCGGGTGGCGCTCATCACAACACCTCGAGAGAGTCTTCCACCGAGACGGTGAGCTCGTACTCTTCGTTCATGTGGGCGACCACGGAGCCGAACCCGCCGTTGGCGATGATCAGCTTGGCCCCAATCCTTCGCTCACAGATACTCCGGAGGTCGCCGCTCTTTGAGAGCTCAGCCAATGCCCGGGCGTATACGCTTTGGGCCAGCATGCTCCGGGCCAAGAGCCCCAGAACCCTGTCCCCCTCGGCGCGGACCTTTTGCCTCAGCTCCTCGTCTAGATTCTCGATGCTCATCAGTGCGACCTCCCCATCGGCTTCCCGTTGCGCAGGTTCTCGGTGCATTTCTGGCAGTTGTCCATGTGCTCGGCGAGACTGTCCCAGCAGGCCGCGGCAACCCGGAGAAACTCCTCGCGGGAAGACCCGGACAGCGCATGCGCTGCGGTCGCCATCTTCACTGACACCGTACACATGTCTACCGGCGCCAGCCCGGCGTCCCTCATTCCCCTGAGGGCGCCCATCGCGATGTCCTCCAGTGCTGAGGCGTGCCGGGTCTCGAGATCCTCGTTGCTCATGACTGCGCCTCCAGCTTGGCGAAGACCTCGTCCATCGCCCGGTTGAACCCTTCGTCGCCGCAGCTGTGATCGGAGATCACCTCATCGCCGTTGCAGTTGATCAGCATCACCCGCTGCGACTTGCCGGCCACCTTGCGGAAGTAGATCGTCGAGTCGTCGACCGCGAATACGGCGTCGAGCGTCGCGTCGTCGGTGGTAGCCTTGACGAACTCCTCGCCGTCGAAGACCTTGACCGGGTGGTAGCCGTGCGATCGCAGGGTGGTGATCAGGAGCCTGACCACCGGCAGCGCAGCGGCTGCCGGGCAGTCTGGGGGCAGGTTCTCGTGGCTTAAACTCATGATTGCGTTCTCCCAGTTAGAACCGGCTCCCCAGCCGGCTGTTGTCAATTTGAGCACAGCCGGGGAGCCGTCGTCAACTACTGCTTCGCCGCCCGGGCCCGGGCCAGCTGCTCGGCCAGCGCCGCGCGCCGCTCAGGCGACAGGGGCGCGCGTTTGGCCTTTGGCCGGTAGCGAACCCCGTGCGCCTTGAATGCGTCGCGCAGGCGGTCGTGGGCCTCGACTCCGAGCATCGTGCGCACCAGCCGCAGGTACACGTCGCAGAACTCCCAGCCGTGGCCGGCGACGTTGATTCCGTGGCGCCGGCTGATGGCAACGTGGGCGAGCTCGTGGAGGATGATGAACTCAGTCCGGGCCCAGTGCGGGAGCGAGATCCCGAAGAACCCGCCCTTCGCCCGGGCTGCCCCGCGGCCGTCACCGACTTCCACTGGCCGGCGCGAGAGCTCTGGTGCGTAGCGCTTCACCAGTTCGCTGGCCCTGACCCGCTCGACGTAAGCGATCGCGGCTTTGATGTCGTCGTGCCTGTAGTCGGCATCGTTCCACACCGTGCGCTCGGCCTTGTAGACCTTCGCGCGCTGGCTGTCTCTCGGGGGGCGGCTGCTCACGACAGCACCTCATACGGGCGGTCCCAGCTGCCGATGCTGATCGAGGTATACCAGCCGACGTCGTGGTAGTCGGTCATCAGGTCGCTGCGGTCGTGGTTGCCCGCGTTCATCGCGTCGGTGAGCTCCACGAGCGCTTCCAGACACTCGCCGCTAAAGCTCCGGCTGAGGTGGTAGTGGTTCACCTGCAGGTAGCCCTCCGACCCGGCGTACGCATCGCTGTTGGCGCGCGGCGGGTTACGCCACGACTGCTCGGCGATCGCATTCGCGATGAAATCCAGCCGGCCCGACCGGATGGTCAGGATCAGGGTGGAGTGGTGGCGAACCCGCAGCGAGCCCTTGAGCCCGTAGCGCTTCAGGATCTCTTTCACGCGCGGGGCGAGGGTCGCCTTGCGCTCTTGATTCATCCAAGCCATTTGCGTTCTCCCAGTTTCGGCCAGCACCCCGCCGGCCACAGTTACCCTTATACGCAGGTGAATTTCGTATGTCAATACATATGACCTATTTGCCGTGGTATGCAGACCGGACTTCAGGTGGTAATATCGGCGCTCCATCACGAAGGAGAGACCGATGACCGAGGAGCTCAAGATCGACGACGACGTGCCACTGCCCCGGCGCAATAGCTTGGACGGGCCGCGCGCTGGCCGGCCGGTGAAGTTTCCCGCGCTGGAGAAGATCCTCCCGGGCCAGAGCTTCGTCTACCCCGGCACCCCGGGCGCCGCCGAGTCGTGGCTGACCCGGATGCGGCGCCGCAACCCCGGGACCAAGTGGACGATGCGCTCGGACATGGACAAGAAAGAGACGAGGATCTGGCGGTTGGAATAGCGCGGCTTACAATCTAAACACCAGCGATCTGGCGGTTGTAATAGCGCCCCCATTCCAGCAGCCAGTTCCACACGCTTCAAGGCCGGGTTACACCGGCCTTTCTTTTGTCTGCGATCTCGACGGAGTTGAGCCGTGAAAATATATCCGTCTCTGCTCCGCCTCAAAAACCGTCTAGATACCCGCCTGAACCCTCACTATATATATATATAAATCAAACAGTTAGTAGTAGTAGTAGTAGAGGGATAATTACGACGGATATGAATTTCATCCATTTATAGTAGCTATACGCGCGTGTGTGTGTGCGTGTGTGTGTGTGCGTGCATGAGGGTGTATTTTTTTCGTGAACCGTCTCGATAAACCGCCATGATGACATACATATGCATACCTACTCTAATGAAATCAATGACTTGAAAACCATTACGACGGGGATCTCAACGGACATGAGACGGTTGTGTGCTGCATTGTACTCATAGGGAATCAATGAGTTACTGGATTGCGCCGGAGTTGTAGACGGAGTGGGGCTTTGACTGCCCTACTAATGACGGTGATCAGTCCAGACTGTTGCGATCCTTCGCACGGCTGGCCACAATCTGGCGATGAGCAAGCTCAACGAACGACAGAAACGGTTCTGCGAGGAGTACGTCGTCAGCCTGAACGCGACCGAGGCGGCGATCAAAGCCGGCTACTCGAACAAGACGCGCAACGCAGCGAGCGTGCTGGGGAGCAAACTTCTCGGTAGCATTCACATCCAGAGATATATCAGCCAGCTACAGGCCAAACGCCAAGAGCGCGTTGAGATCACGCAGGATCGCGTCCTGCTGGAGATCTACCGTCTGGCTATGGTGGACGTCGTCGACACGATCGATCCCGACACAGGCTCTCTGAAGGCGATACACGACATGCCTGAGCCGGTGCGCCGCGCGATCAGTTCGATCGAGGTCGACGAGATCTATGACGGCAGCGGGCGCGACAGGCAGGTGATCGGCCACACGCGCAAGATCAAGTTCTGGCCGAAGGATAAGTCGCTCGAGATGCTCGGCCGCCACCTGCGGCTGTTCATCGACCGGCTCGAGGTCGACGACAAGCGCGACATGTCGTCGATGGAGGCCGCGGCCAAGCTCAAGGCCGGCATCCTCGCCGCGCTCGTCGCCAAGTAGTGGCCAAGCTCGCAGGGCTCGGCGACCTCGAGGAGCTCGCCCATCTGCCGGTGTCCGAGATCGCCGCGTTCCTCGACCGGCTCGAGCCCGAGCAGCGGAAGAACATCAACCGGATCCTGCACTCGCTTGGTCCCATTTGGGCGCCGCTCGACGGCCCTCAGCGGATGGCGGCCGAGAGCCTCGCCGAGGTGGTCGGATACGGCGGTGCTGCTGGCGGTGGCAAAACGGACCTCGCAATAGGACTGGCATTAACGCAGCACCAGCGCACGGGATTCTTCCGACGGGAGGCGACCCAGCTGCTCGGCGTGCGCGACCGGCTGACCGAGATCCTCGGCACCAGCGATCACTACAAGCGCATGGACAACCTGTCCCAGCTGCCGGGCGGCCGGGTCATGGAGTACGGATCGACGCCACACCCGGGCAACGAAACCCGGTATCAGGGCCGGCCGAAGGATCTGCTGGTGCTCGACGAGGCGCCGAACTTCCTCGAATCTCAGGCACGGTTCCTGATGGGCTGGGTGCGGACGACACTCGCCGGCCAGCGCTGCCGCACGCTGATGACCTTCAACCCGCCGACCGACAGCGACGGCCTGTGGATCATCGAGTTCTTCGCGCCGTGGATCGATGACAAATATCCCAAGCCGGCCGAGCCCGGCGAACTGAGGTGGTTCGTGATGCACAAGGGCAGAGAGATCGAGGTCGACGGCCCCGAGACCGTCGTGCGCGATGGCGAGGAGCTCTTGCCGCAGTCGAGGACGTTCATCCCATCGCGGGTGAGCGACAACCCGTTCCTCGCCGGCACTGGCTACATGCGACAGCTGCAGGCGATGCCCGAGCCGCTGCGATCGCAGATGCTCTACGGCGACTTCAAGGCTGGCCTCGGTGACGACCCGTGGCAGGTGATCCCGACCGAGTGGGTCACGCTCGCGATGAACCGGTGGAAGAAACGCGAGGACAAGAAGACGATGGACAGCATGGGCGTCGACGTCGCGCGCGGTGGCGTCGACAAGCCGATCATCGCTCGCCGTCACGACATCTGGTTCGATGAGCTCATCGAGATCGAGGGCGCCGACCTCGTCGACGGGCCGAACATCGCCGGCCGGGTGATAGCCGCTCGCCGGCATCGGGCGCCAGTCCACATCGACATCGTCGGCTGGGGCGCGAGCCCGTTCGACTACCTCGCCGGCAACAGCGTGCAGGTGATCGGGTTCAATGGTGCGGCACGCAGCGGTGGTACCACCGATGACGAGGCCAAGCTCACGTTCAAGAACAAGCGCGCCGAAAGCTGGTGGCGAATGCGCGAGGTGCTCGACCCGGCGCGTGGAATCCCGATCGAGCTCCCGCCTGATCCGAAGCTGCGCGCGGACCTCTGCACTCCGAAGTGGAAGCTCTCAACGCAGGGCATCCAGATCGAGGACAAGGAAGAGATCATCAAGCGGCTGGGCCGCTCGCCTGACCGCGGCGACGCGGTGGTGCTGGCGAACATCAGCACCGTGCGCTGGGAGATGGACCCGAAGAACGTGCAGGCGAATCGCCACGCTGACTACAGCCCGATCGACCACATCAGCGACAACGACTACGATCCGCTGGGCCGAGGGTAACCCGTCAGTATAATGACAACGCATTGACGCTGCCATAGCGTCGACGGATACTCCCGCGCAACCGAGGGAGGCTCCGTCTCATGTGTGAACCCGGATCGATCGCTGCCACGATAGCAGCCATTCAGGCATCAGCAGCTGGTGCAGGAACTGCCGGGGCCGCCGCCGCTGGCGCCGGTGCTGCTGGCGCTGGGGCTGGCGCTGCTGGAGCCGCGGGCGCAGCGGGCGCCGCTGGTGCTGGTGCTGGCGCCGCTGGTGCTGGCGCCGCCTTGAGTGGTGCTGAGCTCTTCGCCGCCCAGCAGGCCGCGCAACAGGCCGCTGCCGCAACCGCCACCGGCCTCTCTGGCGCCACGCCGGCGGCCGTGGGTCAGGTGGCGCCGCTGGCCGGCGCGCCTTCGGCCGGGTCATACGCTGTACCTCTCTCGACCGCCCCGGGCGCGACGCCGGCCACACAGGCGGCGATCAGCCCTCTCGCCACCAACGTCCCGGCCACATTCCCTGCAGGCACTGCGCCTGCCGCCCCGGCCGCGCAAGCAGGCGGCCTCAGCACGATGCAGAAGGTCGGGCTCGCTACCAGCGCGGCTGGCGCTGCGGCTCCGCTCCTGACGCAGCCGAAGGTGCCGTCTCTCGGCGGCCAGCCCGGCGCGCCCATGCTCGATCAGGGCGCGATGGCCGAGAACCTGCGCCGCCGTCGCGCGATGATCTCGGCCGGCCGGCGCGGCAACATCCTCGGCGGATCCAATCCGGCAGCAGGCCGGGCCACCGGGCAGCAGAAGACGCTGCTCGGCCAGTAAGTGGCAGAGAACCTCGCCAGCGTCGTCGACCAGCCGCTCAGCCAGCGCCAGCGCTACGAGCGCCGGCTGTCCGCGCTGAAGAAGGACCGCTCCAGCTGGGAGGGTCACTGGCGCGAGCTCGCGACGTACTTCCTGCCGCGCAAGGGCCGCTGGCTCTTCGAGGAGTCGCGCGGCGAGAAGGTCAACCAGAACCTGCTGAACAACACGAGCCGGATGGCCGTGCGCACGCTGAGTTCCGGCATGATGGCCGGGCTCACCTCGCCGGCCCGGCCGTGGTTCCGGCTGGTGACCCCGGATCCCGAGCTCATGGAGTTCCGCCCGGTCAAGGACTGGCTATGGCTGGTCGAGGCCCGTATGCGCGACGTGTTCTCGAAGGGCAACCTCTACAACGTGCTGCCTACCGTCTATCAGGAGCTCGGCGTCTTCAACACCGCCTCGATGATGGCGCTCGAGGACGTGCGCGAGGTGATACGGTTCTACCCGTCGACGATCGGCAGCTACTACCTCGGCCAGAGCGAGCGCAACGAGATCGACGTGAAGTATCGAGAGCGGGTACTCACGGTGCGCCAGATGGTCTCGATGTTCGACTGGAACAAGCTCAGCGACACCGTCAAGTCTCACTGGCGCAATGGCCACTACGAGCAGACGGTCAACGTCTACCACATCATCGAGCCGAACGATAACCGCAGCCCGCACTACGTCGACAGCCTGAACATGCCGTGGCGCTCGGTGTGGATGGAGTGCTCGAGCAAGTCGAGCCAGCGTGGCGGCGAGGATCTGTTCCTGCGCACGAGCGGGTTCCGGCAGAAGCCGTTCATGTCGCCGCGCTGGGAGACCACGAACGACGACGTCTACGGCGGCGCTGGCCCGGGCATGGACTCGCTCGGCGACGTCAAGGCGCTGCAGCTGCAGGAGCGGCGCAAGGCGCAGGCGATCGACAAGCTCGTCGACCCGGCGATGCTGATGCCTGACTCGCTCAAGAACCAGCGCAACCGAGCCCTGCCCGGCGCGACGATCTATGCCGATGTCGCCACCGGCATGCAGGGCGCCCGGCCACTGTACGAGATCAAGCCGGACATCATGGCGCTACGCGAGGACATGTCGAACATCGAGGACCGCATCAACCATGCGTTCTACGTCGACCTGTTCATGATGCTCGCGATGAGCGACCGCCGGCAGATGACAGCCACCGAGGTCGCTGAGCGGCACGAGGAGAAGCTCCTGATGCTCGGCCCGGTGCTCGAACGGCTGAATGATGAGCTCCTCGACCCGATCATCGTCGCGACCTTCGACCTGATGATGGATGCCGGCGTGCTGCCGCCGCCGCCTGAGGAGCTCGCGCAGTTCGAGCCGAAGGTCGAGTACATCTCGATCCTCGCGCAGGCGCAGCGGATGGTCGGTCTCAATTCGGTCGACCGGCTCTGGTCGCTGGCTGGTGCCATCGCGCAGGTGGTGCCTGAGGTCGTCGACAAGCTCGATGCCGACCAGACGATCGACGAGTACGCCGAGATGCTGGGCGTGGTGCCCGGGATCGTGCGCAGCGACGAGGAGGTCGAGGAGGTTCGCCAGCGCAAGGCTCAGGCTCAGCAGCAGGCGATGGCGGCCGAGCAGGCCCAGCAGCTGGCGGCGACCACCCAGCAACTGGCAGAGACACCGATGGAAGGCGACACGGCGCTGAGCCGGATTGCTGCCGGTATGGCCGGCGCTTAACAAAACTGACCGCACGGAGATATCAGCATGAGCTTGGCGAACAACACAATCGGCGCGACGGTCCTGCTGAACGCAGTGTCAGTGACCGGCCCCGGTCCAGCCACCCGGGTGGAGGCTCTCCACAAGTCCTTTCAGGTGATCATCACCGGCACGGCCACCGCGGCTGTTCAGGTGTCGAACGATGGCGTCAACTGGGAGGAGCTCTTCGAGTCGACCGCCAGCGAAGGCGTCGACTACATGGGTGCGTGGGCAATGTACCGCGCGACCGTGAAGTCTCGATCGAGCGGGACGATCACCGTGATCCTCAAGGCCGCTCACGGCCCAAACTAAGGAGGCCGTCATGGCAGTTCGGAGAGTAAGCGCAGGCGGGTTGTCGGGTGGCGGCGGCGTCCCCAACGCCAGCATCGAGGATCCCACGTTCCTGCTGACCGGTGACGGCGCTGGCGCTGCCCCTGACAGCACGGGTTACACGCCGGTCTCGGCCCTGCCACCGCTTGCGGTCGAGTCCCTGTCGGTGGCCGGCGACGGCGATCTACTCATCGAGTCGGGGAAGAGGATCATCCTGAGCGCTGATGGTGGGGTGGAGGTCAAGCCGCAGATGCCGCGGTCGATTCACGATGCCGCGAGCGTCGGATACTTGCTGCGGGCGGCTGGCGTGATAACCCTCGCGACGGAAGGCAGCGTGACTTACCCGCTGCAGGCTGCCGCCAATGGTGCGACGGAGGCGTTTGGAACCGGTTTTACGCTGGCGTGGACTGATGACTTGGTCTGCGGAGATCTTGGTGGCTTCCCCGGTGTCTTCGGGATCCGGTTCCCGGCGGTGCCGCTGCCGGGCGCTGCCTATATTCTCAGCGCGTTCATCAGGGCGAGGTTGCGCAAGCAGAACTCCCCGACATTCCTGATGGACGTCTTCGCGAGAAAGGTCGCCGACGCCAGTGACAACCCGAGCAACTCAAGCCTGCCGGGTGGGTGGGCGAGGACTACCGCGAAGACGACGATCAACTCCGCGTTGCTGCCCACCAGTTACACGTTAATGGACATCGACGTCACCCACATCCTGAAGGAGATCCTCGCGGACACCGCGTTCGCCTCCGGCAATGGCATGGCGTTCCCGTTCGTCTATCAGGGGTCGGCCCCAAGTGGTAACGCGCGCGTCGATCTGGGTGGCGGGATCGATGTCGCTGGCACGGTCCTGCATGTGTACTACGGCCTGACATGAGCGAGTCGAAGAAGTCTCTGGTCACCGTCGTCCGTGGCGTCGACAAGTCGGCGCTCATGGAGGAGTTCGCCGGTCGCGGGCGTCGCAAGGACATCGATTCCCGTTGCCCGGAGCGACGCTGCGAGATCCCCAACGAGCGGAAGGAGAGCCTGCGCTCGTTCAACGTGGTGCTTACCGAGGAGGAGGCGGCCCGGCTGCGCGACGACCCGCGAATCATGGGCGTCAGGTGGGGAAGCAAGGCAGAGAACGGGGTGAAGCCTGAGCCGTTCGGGAGCATCGCTTCTGGCGGCGAGTTGACTGCGGCAGTGAACTACTTCCGCGGCGACGGGCTTTCCAATGACGCCCAGCACTGGGGGCTGCTTCGGCATCGCCAGAGGGAAAGTCAGTGGGGCTCTGGCGCCGGCAATGCGCTGGGCACGATCAACCCGAGAGGCGGCAAGCGTGGCAAGGGTGCCGGCGTTGATGTCGTCATCATCGATTCAGGTTTGGCCTACGACCATCCCGAGTTTCTGGACGAGAGCGGCAACACAAGGCTGAACAAGATCGACTGGCGGGTGGCCGCCGGCATCGACGGTGATATCGGCGCACAGGATCCCGGTTACTACGAGGACACAACTTTCCACGGCGGCCCCGCAACCAAGGACGTCAATGGTCACGGCACCGCGATGTCCAGCGTTGCATACGGCAACACTCTCGGCGTGGCTCCCGGCGCCAACGTCTATATCGCAAAGACCAACTTTAGTTACGTCCACTTAGGTGATCCGCCGGAACTGATCTTCAACATGATTCGCCTCTGGCATCTGAGCAAGATTGCCTCAGGCAACTTCAGGCCAACCGTCGTGTCTTGCAGCTTCGGATCCGTCGGCGGCGGCAACGTGGTCGGCGGCGTGTACCGGGGTGTCCCGTGGGATGCTGGCGGATCTGCGCCACCGGGTAACTTCCCACAGTACGGGCTTGGCTACGGCACCTTCAACGAGGTTGCTGCGTGGGACGCCGAGATGGAGGAGCTCAACGCTGCTGGCGTGATCAGCGTATCCGCTGCAGGCAACTTCCTCACGAAGATCGATTCGCCGTCCGGGCGCGACTACAACAACATCGTTTATTTAGCTACTGCGCCAAGTGTTCCCGTGTACTACCACCGGGGGCCGTCGCCCATTGGCGACCGCTCCGCGCATATCAGGGTCGGCATTCTAGACTCCCTGCCCAACGGCGATGGGATGGAGACTCGCGGCAGGGGCTGGGCGCCTTATGGCAACCCTTCGTGCGGTGGTCCCGGTGTAGACATCTACGCTGCCGGGTCGATGACGCCGGCCGCAGCAGATAGAAACTCACTGTCCGGAGGCACGCCTGCCGGGGACTGGAATAACCCGAACCTCTGGCCGCGCAGCCGATACCGCGAGCTCACGAACTCCGACTTCTTCGGGATGATCAGCGTGACCGGAACCTCACCGGCATCTCCGCTGGTAGCCGGCGCCATCGCCCTGATGCTCGAGCAGAACCCCACCCTCACGCCGCGGCAGGTGAAGTCGATTCTGATCAGGGACTGGGCGTACCACGGAGTCCTGCACTCCACCGGACTGGACGACGACTACGGCAACGTCGAGTCGCTGCTTGGCGGGCCGAATCGGATCCTCCGAATCCGCCCCTCCTGCGGCACGATCAGGCGCGTGCCTCCCGCATGATGAGGTGCGCCTTTGCGTCAACTGCAAGTGGCAAGAGAGCCTGAGGTGCTTCAGGCCGGGCCTCGAGCCGAACCGGGTGACTGGTCGATCACCGGTGGTCGGCGGCCGCAGCTGCGAAGTGGAGCGCAGGAACGGCTCCTTCGTGAGCTGGATGCTTGGGCGATGCGGGAAGGCGGGCAGGTACTACGAACCTATCGGTGGCTTGTGGGTGACGAGACCGGACCCCTACGAGTACCGGCTGTCGGGAGTCGTCTGAAGTGACCGAGCTCTCGCAAGACATCCTCGACCTCCAGTCGCTGGTCTCGACCGATTGGGGTCGGCGGCTGGCGTACACGTTGATCGAGTCGACCGGGGTGTTCGCGGCCCAGTTCCACGGCGACCAGCACGAACTGACCGCCTACGCGCTCGGCCAGCGCGAGGTCGGCCGCCGGCTGCTGTTGTCAATTCGAGAACATGCACCGGGAAATTATTTGGCTATGCTCCAAGAAGCGTTGATGCGTGACATCGAGGCAGAGGCACAGGCGAAGAAGGAGACCGACGATGACGACTGAAGCAACACAGGGCAGCGCGCAGCCGACAGCAGGGACGTCCATGCTGTCGGGTGCGCCGCCGGCAGACGGTACGCAGGGGCAGGCCGGTCCATCGGACGTCTCCACTGCAGCCGCTGCCGGCAGCGAGCCAACCGGCCAACAGACCGGTCAGCAGCAGGGTGCTCAGGGGCAGGGTTCTGCCGATGGTGGCCAGCCGGCCGTTGTCGCAGAGTTCGATCCTGCGCAGGTAAAGCTGCCTGACGGTGTGAAGGCTGTTGACGCGAAGCTGCTCGAAGGCTTCACGCCGCTGGCCAAAGAACTGAAGCTGACTCAGGAGCAGGCCCAGAAGTTCGTCGACTTGCACGCCGGAGCGGTGGCGCAGGTTCAGGATTCTCTGGTGCAGGCTTTCGAGAGTCAGACGAAGCAATGGGCAGATCAGGTACGGGCCGACCCGGAGATCGGTGGCGACAAGCTCACCGAGACGCTTCACTTCGCGCAGAAGGCTGTGCGGATGTTTGGCGGCGACGAGCTCGCGAAGACGCTCGACGATCTGGGGATCGGGAACCACCCGCAGCTGGTCAAGGCGTTCGCCACGATCGGGCGGAAGATCTCGCCGGACAGCATGCCGGCAGCAGGCGCACCGCCCGCTGCTGACAAGTCTCCGGCGGACGTTTTGTTCGGCGGCACCAAGGCTGCGTAAGTCAGCCGCCACTACCACGAGGAAAGAGCAATGCCTCTTCTGAGCACCCAAAACCCGACGCTGGTCGACGTCGCAAAGCGTACCGACCCGGACGGCAAGATCGCCACGATCGCGGAACTGCTGGCCGAGACGAACGAGATCCTCGAGGACATGTCGTTCATCGAGGGCAACCTCCCCACTGGACATCGCCACACGATCCGCAGCGGCCTGCCGGCGCCGACGTGGCGCAAGCTCTACGGCGGCGTTCAGCCGTCGAAGAGCCGCACCGTGCAGGTGACCGACAACACCGGCATGCTCGAGGCGTACGCCGAGGTGGACAAGGCTCTGGCCGACCTCAACGGCAACACCAACGAGTTCCGGCTGTCCGAGGACCGCGCGCACATTCAGGGCATGTCGCACGAGATGGCGAAGACCCTGTTCTACGGCAACGAGGGCACCCTGCCCGAGTCGTTCACGGGTCTCGCTCCGCGCTACAACAGCCTGACCGGCGCTGACAACGGGCAGAACATCATCAACGCGGCTGGCCCCAGCGGCAACACCTCCATCTGGCTGGTGGTCTGGGGTCCGAACTCCGCGTGGGGCATCTACCCGAAGGGCTCGCGTGCTGGCCTGCAGATGACCGACAAGGGGCAGGTGACCATCGAGGACGTCGACGGCAACGGCGGCCGGATGGAAGCCTACCGGTCGCACTACCGCTGGGACATGGGCCTCGCGCTCAAGGACTGGCAGTATGTGGTCCGGGTCGCGAACATCGAGGTCGCTGCGCTCAACACGATCTCCAACACCAAGAACCTGATCAACTGGATGATCATGGCCAGCGAGCGGATCCCGTCCTTCGGGGCTGGCCGCGCCTGCTGGTACGTCAACCGGACGATCCGCGAGAAGCTCCGCCTCGGCATCCTCGAGAAGATCGCGAGCAACCTGACGTGGGAGACGGTCGAGGGCCGCCGCGTGATGATGTTCGACGACGTGCCGGTGAAGCGTTGCGACGCCCTGCTCAACACGGAGTCCGCGGTCGCCTAATCAGCGGCAGGAACTCTTTCAGGAGGTATTTGACATGCTAGTTGATTCGCGACTCGAGTTCTCCGCTGGCCAGACTCTGACTGGCAACGGAGCCTCTACCAACTCGGTCGATGTTGGCGCGAAGGATCAGATCGGGCGTGGTCGCCCGCTCTTCCTCGTGGTTCAGCTGACCGATATCGCCAAGGGCTCGGCCGCCAACGAGACCTACGTCATGGATCTGCAGACGGACGACAACGATTCGTTCGGCTCGCCTGCTGCCATTGCGTCGCTCACGATCCCGCGGCTGACGCCTGCCGGCACCCGGTACGTCATCGGGTTCCCGTACCAGAACGAGCGGTTCCTGCGCCTCAACTTCACGCTCGGTGGCACCTCGCCGAACCTGAAGTACAAGGCGTGGCTGACCGATCAGGAGCCGGAGAGCTGGCGCTCGTATCCCGGCGTGATCGGGTAACCGGTCGTGACGGTGCTGGTCAAGGCTCTGGCGAACTGCTTCCACGACGGATCGTATCGATCCGTCGGCAGTCCGCCCTTCGACTACCACGGCGATCCGGAGAGCCTGCCGGAGTACCTCGCCGTGGTCCCGCAGCCTGCGCCCGAGCCCGCCCCGGCGGACGACGGCAAGGGCGGCGACGACAAGGAACCGGCCAAGGCGCCGGAGCCCGACAAGGAACCGGCCAAGGCGCCGGAGCCCGACAAGAAGGGGGCAAGCGGGGGCCGCAACCCGAAGTAGAAGCGGCGCTGGTGGCGCCCGGTTCGGCCATGACCGGGCGCCACCATTCTCTCCGGAGGTAGCTCATGCCGTCAGTCATCCAGATCTGCAACATGGCCATCGGGCGAGTGGCGGGCAAGGCCCAGATCTCCACCCTGAACGAGGCCAGCGTCGCCGCCGAGCTCTGCTCCCTCTACTACGAGGAGGCGCGCGACAGCGCCATCCGAGACATCCGCCCGCGGTTCGCGCGTCGCGCTCAGGCGCTGGCAGCCGTCGCGGGCCAGACCTTCCCGGGCTGGCAGTTCGTCTACCAGCTGCCGACCGACTGCCTCTTCATCGAGAGCGTGGTGCCGGAGACCGGCATGCGCACCTCGCAGTCGTTCCCGGGCGCCTCAGGATTCCATCCGCTGCTGACGCAGGTGGCCTCGCTCAGCCTGAAGATCCCCTACGATGTATCGAGCTACGCCGGCGGGAAGACCATCCTCTGCGACCTCGATGAGGCGTGGGCGATTTACTTCGGCCGGGTGGAAGATCCCACCCTGTTCGACTCGGGCTTCGTGCAGGCGCTCTCGTTCCGTCTGGCGATGGATCTGGCGATGCCACTGACCAAGGAGCCGCGGATCCTGTCGATGGTCGAGCGTGGCTACGAGATAGCCAAGAGCGTCGCCCGGGAGGGGTCGCTCAGCGAGGCGCAGGAAGACCCGATGCCGGAGTCCCCGTCGATTCTGGCGAGGCGGTAACCGGTGTCGCGCAGGCTCCCCGACCTCAAGCCGATCCAGCAGCCCGCGTTCTCTGCCGGCGAGGCGTCGCCCTCGGTGGCGGCCCGCGTCGATCAGGAGCGCTACGGGATCAGCGCGAAGACCCTGCGCAACTTCATCGTGCAGATCTCCGGCGGCGCCGCCAACCGTCCGGGCCTGCGGTTCGTTGCCGCGGCCAAGACGCAGGACAAGGCGGTGGCCCTGCTCAAGTTCCAGTTCTCGACCGACCAGTCCTACGTCATCGAGGCCGGGCACAACTACCTGCGGTTCATCCGCCGGGGTGGCGTGCAGCTGCTCGACGGGCCGCCTGTCGAGGTGGCCACGCCCTACTCGAACGATGAGGTGCTCGACCTCTGGTACTCGCAGTCGGCCGACGTGATGACGATCGTCCACCCGAACCACAAGCCGCGCGAGCTCAAGCGGATCAGCGAGACCAACTGGACCCTGACCGAGCTCGACAACGAGGAGGGTCCGTTCCTCGACATCAACACGAACGAGGCGCTCTTCATCCACGCCAGCGCCGAGACCGGCACCGTGACCCTGACGGCAACGGCCCCGGTCTTCAATGCGAACCATGTCGGCGCGCTGATGTACCTCGAGGAGGAGAACCTCTCGAAGGTGCGCCCGTGGGAGCCGAGCAAGGAGATCACCCGCGATGGGTACAGCTCGCTGGGTTTCCTGCGCAGGAACGACGGCAAGACCTACGAGTGCCAGAGCTCGTTCCCGAGCGGCGTCATCTTCACCGGCACCATCCCGCCCACCCACGAGAAGGGCAGCGCCATGTGTGGGAGCGGGAACCAGATCGCAGGGGTTGGCGCAAAGGTTGCCGGCCTAGACTGGCTCTACCTGCACTCCGGTTATGGCATCGTGAGGATCACGGCCTACACCTCTGCGACGCAGGTCACCGCGGTGGTGGTCCGCAGGTTGCCGGCTACGGTGGTCGGCGGCGCCCAGACCGGCGCCACCACCTCGCATACGGGCGATGGCTCCACGGTCACGTTCGCCTACGTCACCACCAGCAACGACCCGCTACTGGTCGACGTCCTGCTCGATGGCGAGCTCCAGCCGCCGACCTCGTACACGGTCAACTCTGGGACCAACCAGATCACCTTCGCGGTGGCGCCGGCCGGCGGCGTCGCCATCACCTTCAGGCGGCTGACCCAGAGCAACCGCACCAGCGTCTGGGCCTTTGGTGCGTGGTCGGCCGATCAGGGCTATCCGTCAGTGGTCACCTACTACGCTGACAGGCAGGTCTTCGCCGCCACACCGAAAGAGCCGCAGTCGCTGTGGATGAGTCGCACCGGGCGCTACAGGAAGTTCAGCCGCTCCACGCCCCTGCAGGCTGACGACCGGATCACGGCCACCATCAACTCGCGCGAGGTCAACGCGATCAGGGACGTGGTGCCGCTGTCGAGCATGGTGCTGCTGACCAGCGGCGGAGAATGGAAGGGTACAGCCGGCGAGGATGGCGTTCTCTCTCCAGAGACCTTCGACGTCAAGCCGCAGACGTTCTTCGGCGCCGAGCGTGTGCGCTCCGTGGTCGTCGGCAACACCGCCATGTTCGCCCAGAAGCAGGGCGGCGCGGTGCGCGAGATCAGCTACTCGTTCGATGATGACGGCTACAACGGTGGAGACCTGACCATCTGGTCCGACCACCTGTTCGGCACGAAGAAGAAGGTCCGGCAGCTGTCCTACCATCAGGCGCCCTACTCGGTGGTCTGGGCCGTCAGGTCTGATGGCGCGCTGCTGTCGCTGACCTACATGAAGGATCAGGGCGTGCTGGCGTGGGCCCGGCACGACACCGGCAACGGCGACCTGTTCGAGCAGGTTTGCACTATCGACGGCGATGACGAGGACGAGACCTATGTCGTGGTCCGCCGGTTCGTCGACGGCGCATGGCGGCGCTACATCGAGCGGGTTGAGACTCGCGACTTCGAGTCTATCGAGCATGCGTTCTTCGTCGACAGCGGGCTGTCCTACGATGGCAGGAACACGGGGGCGACCACGATGGCGATCTCGGCGTGGTCAAACTGGGGCGCTCTGGAGTCTGGGAATATTCTTGCCAGCGCCTCCACATTCGTGGCCGGAGATGTCGGCAACGAGATCGAGCTCAGGCTCGACGGCAAGAAGGTCCGGCTGGAGATCACCGCCTACAACTCGGCCACCAACGTCACGGCCCGCGCATTGTCCGCAGTGCCTGCCGAGATTCAGGACGAGCTGGTGGTCGACTGGACGTTCAAGCGCCGGGTGATGACCGGACTCTCGCACCTCGAGGGGCGCACCGTCTCCGTGCTGAGCGACGGCAACGTCGAGGAGCAGAAGGTCGTCACCTCCGGGCAGATCACGCTGGACCGCCCGGGCGGCATCGTCCACATCGGGCTGCCGATCGAGGCCGACCTCGAGACGCTCGCCATCAATGACCCGAGTCGCGAGACCGTGCGCGGCCGGAAGAAGACCGTGCCATCGGTTACCGTAGTTGTCGACGAGTCGCGCGGGCTCTTCGCCGGCTCCGGCCCCGACAGCCTTTATGAGTACAAGCAGCGCACCGACGAGACCTACGAGGAGGCCACCCGACCGAAGACCGGGCTCGCGCGGATCGAGATCGCGATGGAGTGGGGCGACGATGGGCGCGTGTTCATGCGGCAGAGTGACCCGCTGCCGCTGACCGTTCTGTCGGTCATTCCGGAGGTGCTCATTGGCGGCTGACTATCAGGTGGTCGACGCCCGGTTCGAGCATTGCATGCTCATCCACCGGCACGCGCGCGCGGCCGACCGGATCGAGATCGCGCTCGCCACCGGCGGCGGGATCATGCAGGCGCTCCACCGCGGCCTGAAGGCGTCAACGGCGTCGTGGACCCTGCTCTACGGCGACCAGCCGGTAGCGATGGGCGGGGTCGCCCCGTGGCCCGGCGAGCTCGGCCGGGCGATGCTGGTCGGGATCCCGTGGGCGATCGGGACGTTCCATGTGGAACAACGCAGCCGCCCGCTGGTGGAGCTCGGCCCCGGGATCCTCGACCGGATGCTCGACCTCTATGGCGAGCTCCAGAACTACGTCCACGCCGAGAATCTCCGGGCCATCCGGTTCCTCGGGTGGCTTGGATTCACCTTCGGGCAGGCTGTAGAGTACGGCCCGACCCGGGCGGTTTTCGTCCCGTTTGCAATTCGGAGGGTCTCCCCGTGTGCAGCCCTGAACTAGCCGGCGTCGCCATGATGGGCAGCACCGGCGTCTCTGCGGGCGCCCAGCTGGCAGCCGGTTTCTCCAATGCCAAGATGTCCAAGGCGAACGCCGGGCTGGCCGAGGCTGCCGCGGTCGACGCGCTGGCCCGGGGCGCCGACGAGGAGTCGCGTTACCGGATGAACATCCGGCAGGTGCAGGGCCGGCAGCGGGCGGCGGTGGCCGCCAGCGGGCTCACCTTCAGCGGGTCGGCGGCCGAGATCGCCCGTGACACCGACATGATCGCCGAGCAGGACGTGGCGACTATCCGGGCCAACGCCGCCCGGGAGGCGTTCGGGTTCCGGACGCAGGCCAGCACCTACCGGTATCAGGGCCGGCTCGACAAGCGCGGCGCGGTGACCGGGGCTGCCGGCACCTTCCTCGGCGGGGCCGCCCGCTCCTACGAGATCTGGGACCGGTAATGGCGACCCAGCCGCGGCTCACTGAACGACAGGTCGCCCAGCAGCCACTGAGCGGCCAGCGGCTGGGCGTGCGTGCCACCCCAGAGGGGATGGGCGCCGGGCTCGCGAGCGGCGCGCAGCAGGCCACGGGGGCCATGCTGGAGGTCTACGAGCGGGAGCGCGGGAAGGCTGACGAGCTCGCGGTCATGGAGGCTGACCAGCGGCTGGCCCAGTGGGAGGCGGAGACCGTCTTCGACGAGAAGACCGGCCTCTTGCGCCGGCGCGGCCGGGATGCTCTGGGCGTGCCCGACGACGCGATGAAGAGCCTCTCGAAGCTCCGGAGCGAGATCGAGCGAGGGCTGGTCGGCGACCGGCAGCTGGTGGCGTTCACGAAGAAGGCGAACGCCCGGCAGCAGGAGATCCAGCGCCGGCTGCAGAACCACGTCGCCGGCGAGATGGCCGCCTACCAGACGGCCGAGACTCAGGCATTCGTCGAGACCTCGGTCAGGAACGCCGGCAATAAGTGGGACGATCCCGAGGCGATCGCGAACGAGCTCAACCGGCAGGAGGAGGCGATCGTCGCGCTGGCCGAGGCGGTCGGCATGTCGCCAGAGGTGCGTGGCCAGCAGCTGACCAAGTACCGCGAGCAGACCCACCTGACGGTGATCGGCCGCATGGTGGACAGCCGTGACCTGAAGACGGCGCGCGAGTACTTCAACGCGAACATCGACGACCTCGGGCCTGAGGGCCGGAGCAAGGTGCAGAGCATCCTCGACACCGCCGACCTGCGGGCGCGCGGGCAGGAGGCCGAGGACCGGATCATGGCCGCTCACCCGGGCGACATGGCAGGCGCGCTCAAGGCGGCCCGCGACCTGCCGTCCGAGATCCGCGACGATGCGGTGGCCCGGATCAAGGTGCGGTTCAGCGAGCTCGACACCATCAAGCAGGTCGCCGACCGCGAACGGATCGACACCGTGACCAAGCTCCTGCAGAGCAACGGCGGAGACTACGACGCGATCCCGGGCACGATCCTGTCCGAGCTCACGCCCAAGCAGCAGGGCGAGGCGAAGGCGCTGGCAGAGTACATCCGCACCGGGATGCCGACCCACAGCTGGGCTGCGTGGAGCGAGATCACCGCGATGGCCGCGATGGAGCCGGAGAAGTTCGCCGGCGTGAACCTGATGATGGAGTACCGGGCGGTGCTTGGCGACCAGCAGTTCTCGAGCATACTCGCCGAGCAGAACAGGATCCGGCAGGAGCAGCTAAACTTGAAGCAGGGCGGCGGCCCGCAGAGTGAGACGCTGTCGTTCACGCAGATCTTCGAGGGTGTGGCGCGCGAGCTCGAGGTGATCCCGAGGAACAAGTCCATCACCGGGCTCAGCAAGAAGGATGCTGCCGACTTCTATGAGCGGCGCCGGCGGGCCGTCGACGAGATCGCTGATATCGAGCGCACCAGTGGCAAGAAACTTTCGACGCAGGAGAAGCAGGCGATCGCGACTCGGGTTCTCGGCGAGTACGTCATGACGCCGGGCCGGATCTGGGGCACGAATCAGCGACGGCCGACCATGCTCACACCGGACCAGATCGTCGGCGGCGCCTTCGTGCCGCGCGAGAGCATCCCCAGCAGCTGGTGGACGCAGTCCATCAACGAGATCCTGTCGACGGAGTTCGGCGGGATCCCTCTCGAGGAGATGTCGGTTGGCCGCGCGAAGGCGATCGAGAACGCGCTCCAGCGCGACTACGCGATCAAGATGTACTCGGGGCTCGAGGGCGAGGAGCTCGACCGGGCGATCAAGGAGCTGTGGGATGAGGTGAAGCGGGACGTGGGGAGCATTCGCTGATGTCGCGTTTCGACGAACTGATGCAGGAGGCGCAGGCCCGGCAGATGGAGTCGCCGAACCGGCGGCCCCTGTTCGGCGAGGGTAGTCAGCCCGAGATCGAGACTCCGTCGCAGTCGCTGATGCGGATCCGCCAGCGCGAAGATGGCAGCCTGCGCGAGGCGGCCAAGCTCCGCGCCCCTGATGGTTCGGCGGTCACCCCGGAGATCGGGCGGCGGGTGCTGGGCGTCGCCCGGCGCACCGGCCTGCCGGAGCCGTTCATCCGCGAGAACATCGACGACCTCGAGCGGAAGATCGCCGAGCAGGACTTCGACCCGGCCGAGTTCCGGAAGACTTCGCCGGCGCTGGCCGAGTGGATGCAGGGCAGCCCGGAGCGCTCCGCCGCCGTGCTGGCTGAACGGACCTCGATGCAAGACGTCGAGGAGTATGTCATGGCGATCGCCGGGCAGGGGCCGCACGGGGCGCCGTTCCGGGCTATGCAGCAGAAGTCGTGGGGCGTGGCGAAGGGGCTGCTGACCGGCGTGCTCGAGGGCGCCGAGATGGCCGGCGTGGGCGTGCCTGAGGCGGCCGGGGCCGCCAGCCGACTGCTGTACCGCGCAGGGGCGCCGGTGCTGCCCGACTGGTTCCTGAAGATGGACGAGGCGGTCTCCGGGTTCCTCTTCGATCCGAGCCGCTCAGGCGCAATAGGAGAGGCTCTGGCGGGCCGAAAGGGCTGGGACGAGGTTGGCCTTGGCCGGCTGCTCAATCCCTTCTCCAGCCTGACCACGCTCGGCGAGACGGCCGGGGCTGTCGCTGACATCACCCGCCCGACCGAGGAGCAGCAGAGCTTCGCCTCCGACGTCGCCACCGGCGTCGGCCAGATGGGGTTCCAGATCGCCACCGCGATGGCCAGCGGCGGCGTGGCAGCTCCGGTCAGCCTGACCAACCTGTTCGGCATGGGCGCTTTCATCCAGAAGGAGATGATCGACGACGCCCGGTCCCGCGGGCTCGAGATCTCTGACCGCGACCGGGACATCGCCCTGCTGCTGGGCGGCCTGTCGACGGCGGCCACCGAGCGGGTGGGCCTGCACTTCGTGATGGAGCGGCTGCCGCCTCCGGTGCGCCGGAAGCTGGCGCAGGGGATGCTCGACATCCTGATCGCCGGCGGCGCCGAGGGCCTGCAGGAGATGACCGACGCGCTCATGCAGAACCTGATCGCCAAGGGCATCTACGATCCGGAGCAGCAGGCTTTCGACGATGCGCTGTTCTACGAGGGCGGCGTCGGCTTCAGCGCCGGCGCGGTCAGCCGCTTCCTGCTGACCACGGTGCTCGGTGTCCGGGCGCGATCGTTCGGCACGAAGACCGAGGCGGCGCTGGCCGAGCTCGACGGCCACCTCGGCAAGGTGCAGCTACGGGAGAAAGACCCGGACACCTTCGAGGAGGTGATCAAGGCCATGCGCGACAAGCATGGCAGCGACGACGTCTACGTCGACTCGACGGCGTTCCAGACCTACTGGCAGAGCATGGGGGAGGATCCGCGTGAGGTTGCCCGGGAGATTCTCGGCGATGAGTCGCCATACATCGAGGGCGCGCTGGTCGGCGGCCGGTTCAAGATCCCGCTCGAGAAGTATGCCCGGCATCTCGCGAACACCCCGGCGGCGGAAGCGCTTCGCCAGCACATGGCATTCTCGCCCGATACCCCGACCGTAGCCGAGGCGGTGCAGTTCGAGGCCGAGCAGCAGACCCTGCTGGCCGAGTTCGACGAAGCGATCCAGACGGCGCGGAGCCCCGAGGCGGTCGCGCTCTATGACGAGATCCTCGGCTCCCTGACCAACGTGCTCCCGCGGTCGACGGCCGAGCCGGTGGCCCGGATGCTGGCCAGCACGATGATGACGCAGGCGAGCCGGATGACGCAGGGCGGGAAGCCGATGACCGGGCTCGAGCTCTGGCGCTCGAACCCGATCGACTTCGCCCGGCAGCTGCCGGAGATCCTGACCCGGATGGGCTCGGGCTACGACATCGCCATCGATCCGCTGCTCGACCGGCTGCGGGCCGGCGACGTCCCGACCCAGCAGGACGCCTTCGGGCCGTCCCTGTTCGACTTTCTGCGCGAGCAGGGCGGGCTGCAGGAGATGTCCGGCGAGCTCGCTGCGCGCGATCTCAGTAAGGCTCAGGGGCTCCCGGGACAGCGCCGGCTGGTCTCCGAGCAGGGAATGCACCTCGACCGGGCGGCCGAGCTCGCCGCCGAGGCCGGCTATATCGAGGACGCGACGATCGACGCGCTCCTCGACGCGATCGACTCCGAGTCCCGGGGCGACCGGGTCTTTACCCTGCAGCGGGCCAGCGCTCAGGCACAGAACATGCGGCTCGAGCTGGAGGCGCTGCAGGAGCAGCTGGACCGGATGGGAGCCGACCTGCAGAAGCTGACGAACGAGCAGGTCAAGCAGGTGCTGGCCGGGAAGCTGGACCCGGCCGCGGTCGAGGCCGCGGTGCGGGCGGCTGGCGAGGGCGACAACCGGACGTTCATCCAGCGGGCGATAGATCGGGTATCTGGGTTGATAGCCCGGCGCGCCGGTCCCGTGACGGAGACCGAGGAGTTTCTTCGCTGGTTTGGGTCCAGCAAGGCCGTGAAGATGGTAAGCACCAAGACGGGCGAGGCCGCGACATCTTCCCGGGAAGAGTCAAAGGCCGTGCCGTTGGTCATGTATCACACGACGAGGGGAGAGTCATTCGACTCTTTCCAGATTGGTCGAGAAACGATCAACTCGAGCACCTTCGGCGACTACTCGACGACTAGAGCCGCGTTCTTCGTTACGCCGAGCGTGAGCGATTCTCAGGCTTATGGCCAGATAGACGGCAGGTTCGTTGACGGCGCTGCGGTGATGCCGCTTTACGTCCGCGCGGAGGATCCTCTGGATCTTTCCGAGGGGCTCAAGGAGGCCGATTACAAGAGGATGTCCGACTTCGGTTGGAGTGACGGATTTATCTTCAATAGGCTGGGCAGCTGGGAGATGTTCGATGGCGAGGAAGGGGCTCAAGTTGTCGAAGATCTAAAGGCAATGGGCTACGACTCTGTCGTCTTCAACGACCAGAATCCGGTGACGGGAGATTCATTCGAGTCGTGGGCGCTATTCGACCCGAATCAGGTGAAGTCAGCCACCGCCAATGTTGGTGATTTTTCCAGAGAGTCCGTGAACGTGCTCTTCCAGCTGGTGCAGCGCGCCAGCCAGCTGGCGCAGGACGAGGGCGTCAACAGCAGGATGGAGCAGGAGTTCTTCGGCGAGATCTGGCCGCGGCTACTCGACGCTGCAGGCGAGCGGTTCGACCCTTCCGGTGATGGAATTACCAAAGCGGCGGAGCATGCCGTTAAAGAGATCAGCGACTGGCTGCAGGAGAACCCGCGGTTCGCCGACTACTACACCAAGGACTGGTCGATCACCCGCGACATCCTAGAGCAGCACTACGGCCAGCAGATCACCGACGAGCAGTTCGCGGTCTTCCGGTTCCTGACCGGCGTCACCTCGCTGAACACGCCACTCAAGGGCAACATCGCCGACGCGGTCAATGCGTTCGAGCTCTTCATGCGCGACGGCAACTTCTCTGCCATCGAGCTCAGCGTGAGCCAGAAGGGCGCGACCGTCATCGACAAGGCGCCGTTCCTGCTGAGCAATACCACGAACGGGATCAAGGCCCGGTCGATGGTGGTGTTCGATCAGGTGGTCAGGGAGCAGGGCAGCGTGGCTGCCGCGATCTCGTGGCTCATGGAGCCGGTCCCGTACCTCGACCTGCACAAGGTCAATGTCCAGCTGGGGTACAAGGGTCCGATCGGCAACATGGGTTTCATTCGTGACATAACCCAGCAGGCCACCGGCCAGAAGGATCTGGTGCCGCGGATGTTCGTGCTCGGGCCGAAGATCGGCGCCTACACGATGAATGCCCTCGGCGACGGCCGCTACACCACGATCGACGTCTGGGAGTCCCGCTACATCCGCAGCCAATTCAACGGCTTGCTGGACAAGAATCTGGGGCTGCCGGTGGGCCGCGCGGAGCAGGAGCTCTTCATCGCTTTCGCCGATGAGTTCGAGGCCGCGTGGCTGGCCGCCGGGAACGCCCCGATGGAGCGCTCGGCGATGCAGGCCGCCCGCTGGTTCTATATACTGGAGAAGGCGAGGAAGGCAGGTTACTCAGAGGCGGACACCAGTGAAACCATCAGCTACTACACCGCGGAAGCTCTCGGCGCAGGAGTTCGAGGAGCAGATCCGGAAGGCGGGCGACGCGGCTATGAAAGCGGTCTCGGAGCGGTCCAGAAGCGCTGGCGACCGTATGACCGCAAGCGAGCTCAGAGCCGACGAATCATCGACATCTACAAGTCTCTCCGCGGACGAGTTGATGTTGGTCGATCAGGTAAGAGAGTTGTACCCCGGGTTTTCCGACGAAGAGATTCTCGAGATCGCAAGGGAATCATAGCTGAGTTCTCGCTCGACCCTGCTGACCCGCAGGTCAACGATCTCAGGAAGCTCGGCGTATCCCAGCCGACCCTGATTCAGCTGAACCCGAACGTCGCTGACGAGACCGGTGTAACCGGCGCTCAGCGATTCCTTGCGGCCATCACTGCTGCCAAGCGCGACAACAAGTTCGGCGCCGCGGTCTACGTCTACTCCGAGGACGAGTACCGCAAGATGAAGCTTTTCATCACCGAGGACGGCACGGCCGGCATCGCGGTGAAGAGCGACGGCGACATCGTCTCGGTGTTCAACTTCATGAACGGGCCGCACAACCTCGTGGCCCGGCACCTGCTGCTGATGGCTATGGAGGCCGGCGGCAAGAAGATGGACAACTTCGACACCGTGCTCACCCCGCTCTATGAGTCGATGGGGTTCGAGGTGGTTCGCCGGGATCCGTGGAACGAGGACTACAAGCCAGAGGGCTGGGATAAGGCGACGTTCGCCAAGTGGAACAACGGCGAGCCCGACGTCGTATACATGGAGTACGCCGAGAACCAGAAGCTCACCCGGCTCTATCAGGACGAGGCGCCGCCACCTGCCGGCCGCCCGCGCACCGTCGAGGACGTCTTCACCTCGAAGGCGCTGCGCGTCGTGCGCGACATGCCGGCGACGAAAGCGACCGCTGCGCAGTGGATGGGGATCCTGCGCAACAAGGGCGTCAAGGCCGAGGAGCTCGAGTGGCTGCGGATCGAGCCGTGGCTGAACTCTGTTGGCGCCAGCGTCACCCGCGATCAGGTGCTCGAGTTCATCGAGGCCAATCGGCTGCAGGTGACGGAGCAGGTGTTCGCGCATCAGATGGAAGATTCTCTGGTCGAGGATCTCGAGACTCTGCGGCTTCGAGGCTACGAGATCGTCAGCGAGGATGAGCCCGGCGGCGTCAGCGATATACGCGGCGGAGTTCCGTTTGAATGGCAGGTGGTCCGTTCCGCGACCGGTGAGTTCATAGACGGGCAAAATGGCTGGGATGCCCCGGAGGACTACCAGCTATACCAAGGCATCGTCGATGCCGTGCTGAGCACTTCCAAGCCGAAGTGGGATGAGTACAGGCCACTAACTGCACAGCGCGGCTACAAGGAGATCCTGCTGCGACTGCCGTTCAATCAGCCATCGATGCAGCAGCAGGGCACCTACGTCGGCCCCCACTGGGACTCGACCAATGTCGTCGCCCATGAGCGCCATTACGAGGACACGGTCGAGGGTGGCGATGCGCTGATCTCGATCGAGATCCAGAGCGACTGGCACCAGACTGGCAGACGGCGCGGGTATAGCGAGCCGAAGACGAGGCGGAGGTTCTCTGCGCAGACGAGATCCTTCGGCTTGAATCAGGCTGGAGCCGCTCGAGCGCTGCCCGGAGATCCTGAGGGGCAGGGGCTGGCAGAGAATCTTGCGCAGTCGGAACTCGCCGTAAGCGTCGCCGAGAGTATGGGTTCTGCTGTAGACCAGCTGACTGTAGAGGCGGTCGTAGTTAGCGACGTTATCGGCTACAACGAAGACACCGTGGTCGGAATGGTTCTCATGAACGATCCGAACTACACGGAAAAGATGAGGGAGATCGACCGGCAGGCGAGCGAGCTCATCAGGACGTGGGAAAGCGAGAGCGCTGAGCTTGATCCTAATATCCCGCTGGACATTGAAGACGGCTGGACCGACGGCGTCCCGGCCGCCCCGCTCAAGAAGACGTGGCCCGAGTTCGTGCTCAAGCGCATGGTGGCCTACGCGGTCGACGGCGGGTTCGACAAGTACGGGTGGCTTTCTGGCGAGGTCGTTCAGGACATTGTCGGCGGCGAGCTCGAAGGCATGGAGGGGTTCTATGACCGCATGCTGCCGCAGATGGCGAAGAAGCTGTTCGGTAAGTACGGCGTGAACGTGCGCCCTGCGGCCGTGCTTGGTGAGTTGCCGAGCTCTGATCAGTACACGGACGAGAGCGTGCCACCGCCCGGCTGGATCATGGACATCACGCCAGAGCTCCGCGTCGCCGTCGAGGCCGGCTTCGACCTGTACCAGAGCCCGACCCGGGGCGAGGGCTACCGCGGGTTCATCGACACCGGGCGCCGCAACGCTCAGGGTGTGCGCGCGTTCCGGATCGTGCTCGGCGAGAAGGCAGACCTGTCGACCACGCTCCACGAGCTCGGCCACTACTACTTCGAGATCATGGCGGATCTCGCTGAGCAGCCAGATGCCCCGCCCCAGATCGTCGAGAACTACGCCCGCCTGCTGGCCTACATCGGCAAGACCGATCGGAGCGAGGTGACCCGTAACGACCACAAGACGATCGCCCGGTCGTTCGAGGCGTACCTGATGGAGGGTCGGGCGCCGAGCGCGGATCTGGTCGGCGCCTTCGCCCGGATGCGCGCGTGGTTCATAGAGATCTACCCCACGATCAAGGGGCTGAATGTCGATCTCAACGACGAGGTCCGCGGCGTGTTCGATCGCCTGCTGGCGACCGACGAGCAGATCGCTGCGGCCACCGAGTCGCAGGCGCTGGACCCGCTGTTCGGCACCGCCGAAGAGGCGATGATGACCCCGGAGGAGTGGGATGCCTACCTGAAGCTCTCGAAGACGGCTCAGGAGTCCGCCTTCCTCGACATGCAGCGGAAGGTGATGGCGGCCAAGGCCCGGGAGTCCAAGGCGTGGTGGCGCCGCCTGCGGGCCAAGGTCGAGCGGGAGGTGACCGAGGAGGTCAACCGCCAGCCGATCTATCAGGCGCTCGAGTACCTGCAGCGTGGCACTATGGCCGACGGCACCGAGCTCCCCGAGGGGGCGGTAAAGGCCAAGCTCTCGAAGCAGGCGCTGGTCGACATGATCGGGCTGGCCGGGCTCAAGCGGCTGCCGCGCCCCTACGTCTACACGACCGACGAGGCCAACGGGCTGCACCCCGACTTCGTCGCCGACCTGTTCGGCTTCCAGAGCGGCGCTGAGCTCGTCGAGGCGCTGGCCAACGTCAGGCCCAAGCGTCGGCTGATCAAGGCGCTGACAGACGACCGGATGCGGGAGATGTACCCGGACCCGATGATCGACGGCAGCATCGAGCAGGAGGCCACCAACGCGGTCATGAGCGGCCGGTACGGGGAACTGCTGGCCAAGGAGCTCAAGGTTCTGGAGCAGCGCGCCCGGCCTGACGGGCAGCCGACCACGATCCAAGTGATGCGGATGGCGGCCCGCCGGATCCTCGGCGAGAAGAGCCTGAGAGAGATCGATGTCCGCGGATACCAGACGGCTGCCGCCCGCGCCGGCCGGGCCGCCCAGCAGGCGATGCTCAACGGCGACTTCGACGCTGCCCGCCGGGAGAAGCGCAAGCAGCTGCTGAACCACGAGCTCCACCGCGAGGCCACCCGGATGCGGGAGGAGGTCGAGAAGATCCGCGACTACCTGAAGCGGCTGAGCAAGAAGTCCGCCCGGCAGCGGATCGGCAAGGCCGGCGGCGACTACCTGCAGCAGATCGATGCGCTGGTCGAGCGGTACGAGCTCACCCGGATCCCGTTCGCCATGCTCCACAAGCGCGAGTCGCTGGTCGAGTTCCTGAAGCGGATGGAGGATGACGGCCACGAGGTGGTCGTGCCGGAGGCGGTGCTGAACGAGGCCCAGCGGCGGAACTACCGCGACGTGCCGTTCTCCGAGCTCGAGGCGGTGCGTGACACGATCAAGCAGATCGAGCACTTCGCCCGCATCAAGCTCATGTTCAAGACCCGGGCCGAGCGTCGCGCGTGGGAGAAGGTCAAGGCCGAGCTCATCGCTGCCGCCGAGAAGCTGGGCGGTAAGGAGCCCGCGCTCGACCCGACCAACAAGGGGATCCTCGAGCGAGCCGGCGATGCGTTCGCCGACATCGATGCCTCGCTCCTGAAGATGGAGCAGGTGATCCTGTGGCTGGACGGCAATGATGTAGACGGCCCGTGGAACCGCTACCTCTGGCGCGATCTGGCGGCGGCGCAGGTGCAGAAGCTCGACCTCATGAGCTCGAAGTTGGCCGCCCTCCGGGGCATGATGGAGAAACTCCCGAAGGAGACCCGGCTCAAGCTCAGCGACCTGATCCATGTGCCGTCGCTCGGCCAGTCCGTGCATCGCGAGTTCATCGTGGCGGTAGCGCTCAGCTGGGGCACCGAGTCGAACCGCCAGCGGATCATGGACGGCAACGGATTCACCGACGCGCAGGTGGCCGAGATGCTCGACCTGCTCTCGAAGGAGGAGATGGACTTTGTGCAGGAGGTTTGGGACACCTTCGAGTCGCTGTGGCCGGACATCGCCGACCTGCAGAAGCGGATGACGGGGATCACGCCGGAGAAGATCGAGGCGGCCACGGTCAAGACGAAGCACGGCACCTACCGTGGCGGCTACTACCCGCTGGTCTACGACTCGCGGAAGACGAAGGCGGGTATGAAGCAGGAGGGCGAGCGGCTGCGCACCAGCGGCCCGTTCGAGGCCGGCGCCGTGTTCGCCACCACGTCCAAGGGTCACACCAAGGCCCGGGTCGAGAACTTCGCTGGCGCGCTCCAGCTGTCTCTGGACACGATCCCGCAGCGGCTGGCCCGTCATATCCATGACCTGACCCACCGTGAGGCGGTGCTCAATGGGCACCGGATCCTGACCGACCCGCAGATCCGGGCGGCCCTGCAGAAGGCGCTGGGTGAGCGGCGTGAGCCGATGCTCTACCGGTCGCTGAAGCGGATCGCGAACGACGCCGCGTTCAGCGTGCTCGACGGCACCGAGGGCTGGAAGCGGATCTTCGAGACCCTGCGACTGAATACCAGCGTCGCGATCATGGGCTTCAAGGCGACTACCATGATGTCGCAGTTCGCCGGCATCACTGATGCTGCCGAGATGATCGGCCGGAAGTGGATGCAGCGTGGCGTCATGGAGTTCTGGCGCAACCCGAAGCGCGCGGTCGCGTACGCCACGGAGCGCAGCGGCGAGATCAAGTATCGGTTCGAGCTCAAGGATCTCTCTGTGCGCGAGCAGCTGGGACGGCTGCGAGGGCAGACTGACATCAAGTCGAAGGCGACCCGGATCTTCTTCATGAACATCCTGATCGCCGACAAGATGGTCGCCACCATCTCGTGGATCGGCGCCTACCAGAAGGCGCTCGACGAGGGGCGATCTGACCCCAGCGCTCGCGAGTTCGCTGACAGCGTGATCCGGCTGACGCAGGGCGCGTCCGGCACCAAGGATCTCGCGGCGGTTCAGGCGACCGACAACACGATGCTCAAGTGGCTCGGCCTGTTCTACACCTACTTCAACGCGAAGTACGGGAGGATCAGGACAATGGGCCGCCGGGCCAAGCGCGTAGGCAAGGGCGAGATCGACCAGCTGCCGATCCTGCTGGCGCAGGTCTGGTGGGGCACCTTCCTGCCGGCGGTGGTCAGCGAGCTCTTGGCCGGCCGCGGCCCGGACGAGGACGACGACAACTGGGCGCTCTGGGCTCTGCAGGTCTGGTTCGAGTTCCCGTTCCTGACCGTGATCGGGTTGCGCGACATCGCCTCGCCGGCGATCGACCGGGTGCTCGGCTGGCGCTCGCGCCCGTTCGATGCCACGTTCCAGATGACCCCGGCTCAGCAAGGCGTCGCCACGATGTTCCGGGCCGGCATGACCAACGTCGAGGCGCTGCAGGGCGAGGCCGACATGGACGATGTGTTCCTGCGGAACCTCGAGGCCAGCGGCTACCTGTTCGGGCTGCCGACCAGTCAGGCCAAGATCACGGGCCGGTACATCATCGACCTGATCGAGGGTGACGCCGAGCCGGAGACGCCGGTAGACTTCGTGCGCGATATGATGTTCCGCAGGCCAGACCGCTAAATGAGGGCACCACAATGACCGTCGCATCTTCAGTCGCAAGGTGGCAGTACACCGCCAACGGCGCAACGACCTCGTTCGCCGCTGGCCGGATACTCTCCGCCGCAGACCTCGTCGTGGTGGTGGTCACTGCCGGGGTTGAGGTGACTCAGGTTCTCAACACCGACTACACCGTATCTGGCGTCGGATCCAACGCCGGGTCGACCGTGGTCTTCGGGGTCGCGCCGCTGAACGCAGCGATCGTATCCATTCGCCGGGTGCTGCCACTGACCCAGCTGACCAGCATCCGGAATCAGGGGGCATTCTTCCCTGAGATCCACGAGGACACCTTTGACCGGCTGGTGATGATGATCCAGCAGGTGAACGACATGGCCAGCCGCGCGTTCCAGCCGGACTCAGTTCTCGGTGACTCGTTCGACATTGGCGGGAAGAAGATCTCCAACCTTGCCGCCGGCTCGGAAGATGATGAGGCGGTCAATGTGCTGCAGCTGGTGACCTATATCGCAGCCGCTCTAGCGGCTGCCCAGTTTGCAGCCGGCCAGATCACCTCCGGCACGCTTGGGGTCGACAGGATCCCGGGCCTGCCCGCGAGCAAAACAACCTCCGGGGAATTCAACGCGGCGCGGATCCCCAGTCTCGATGCCAGCAAGGTAAATGCCGGTACATTCGCTGACGCCAGAATTCCAAACCTGAGCGCCAGCAAGATCACGTCGAACACTTTCGCTGATCAGCGCATCGCAGTGTCAAACGTTAAGCAGCACGAGGGCAGTCTCGCGCTGAAGCCTTCGCAGGTGGTGCAGTTCGCTGGCACTCAAAATGTCTCCGGCGCTATCAATGATCTGGTTCTGGATGACCTGAACGACCGCGACATCATCTTCCTGAACCCGGGCGCGGGGGCGGCCGTGAGCAGCATCTCCAACACAGCTAGCTCCGGGCATCAGCGGTTCTGGATCTTCAACGTTGGCACGAACGCATTGAGCTTCCTTGACCAGACCCACGGCTTCGGCGCTGCGGCCAACCGGATACTGGTCCCTGACTCTAACACCATTACCATTGCGCCGAGGCGGGCTGCGATGGTGGTCAGGGACACGGGACTGGGTCGCTGGAGAATGGTGGGACCGATATGAAGCAATACATCAGCAACCTGATCCTCTTCGTGCGCGGGTTCCGCTGGCTCAACAACCTGACCTACAAGGACGGTTGGGGTCCGCGGAAATTCCTCCCCATGTACGCCATCGACTACGGGCTCCACGTCCTGAGCGGCGGCGCGGTGATCAGTTTCTCTCGCTGGTTTTATGACAACAGGCAGCGGTACTGGTGGGCTCGCGCAGCGGACAGCATCTTGAACTGGTTCGACAAAGACCACGGCAAGAAGGCTGGCCCGGCTCTCTGGGGCACGACCGACTGCGCGTGGCCCGTGAGACTCGTCTTCACCGTGCTATGGTGCTACGCAATATTCGCTGGAGTCCGCGGGCTTTGGCGGCTGTTTACATAAACCATGAGAGGTTCTATGCCGTGCTCGAGACCGCCGTCGACTGGGTCATCAAAGCCCTGCTGGGGCTGGCCACCATCATCGTGACCCTCCTCAGCTGGATCGGACTTCAGTTATTCGGTAGGGTATCCAAGGTGGAGACCGACCACTCGGTAGCCGCAAGCATGGGGGCCGCTATGGCAGAGAGGCTGACCCAGTTGGACCGCGACAACAAGGACACCCGCGAGACGATGCTTCGCCTCGACGGCGATATGCGTGTCCGCGTTGAAGCGAACATGGTCGAGACCCGGAGCGAGATCCGCAGGGTTCACGACAAGGTCGACGAGATGAGCGACACGCTCTCAGGCGTAGCGGCCAGCCAGAAGATCATGCTGAGCACACTGCTGCGGAAGGAAAGTGAGAGCTGAGAACTCGAAGTACGCCAGCCGGAAATTTATGCTGGCCTGCTCGTTCACCGGGGTCGGGGCTTACGCCCTCTTCAGCGGCACGCTGGCCGGGGAGGAGTTCGTGAAATTGGCTGGCGCGGTGATGTTCTTCTACGGTGCCGCCGACGTCGGTCAGGACTATGTCCACCTGAACGCAGCCAAAAAAGAGGCCGGGACTAGCCCGGCCAATTCCACGCAAGAGGGTTGAATCTACCTGAAGATTTCCTCGGGCGCATCCTCAACGAAGTTCCCGAGGTCGACTTCCCTGTCTCCGTCAGCGTGGACTATCTCGCCGGTCTCTGGATCGAACTGGGCTGAGGGATCGACCCTCTCCGGCTTCGCCGCGATAACAGGCGCAATCGCCTCCGCGGTCTTCTTGTCGATCACCAGCTGCAGGCCACGCGGTCGCTGCTGCGGGAGCTGGGGCAGCTTGTCCTGCCCGCTACCCCAGTCATAGAGCTCGTCGATCCGCTCCATCGCGGTCTTCAGATCGTCAGGCATCTCGATCGGCAGCCGCTTCCAGAGCCTGCGGGCTGGCGTCTTTCGCGCCATCTCGCCCCAGTTACCTCCCCACGCGGTGCCGTCTGGCTGCTTGCTCTTCAGGCGGATCGCCTCGATCTCCTCGAAGGTCATCGCCTCGACGTACTGCCGCCCATCGCGGGTCATGGCCAGCGCATAGACGCCGACCACGTTGCCCTTGTCCCTGTCGAACGGGCGCTGCTTGTGCTCGACGTGCTCGCCGTGCTCGTCCACCCAGAACTTGATGTCGCCGCGCTCGACCTCGCTCTCGTAAACGAGGAACGACCGGAGATCAATCCCGGCGCGCGAAGCCCGCTTGGTGAGCCCGTAGATCATCGGCATCCACTGGACTGACTTCACCTTTTTCCAGCGGTTACCGTCTTTCACGTTGCTCGTGAAGACGTTCAACACGCCCTCCCGGCCGTCAGGCAGCAGTCCGTCCTGAGCCGCCTTGACCGCAGCATCGAACAGCGAATTGCGGTCCTCGGCGTAGACGAGCCGCTCGTCACGCTGCAGGGCCATGATCACGGCCCGGGTGAATCGCGGCTCCGGCACGTCTGCCGGCAGCACCTCGGCGAACTTCGGCGCCATCTTCCGCATGGCCGCGCAGGCCGCCTCGACCGCCCCCATCACTTTGGTTTCTTCGGTCATCACTTCGGTCCTCCAGAGATCCTGAAGTCACGGTACGCTTTGCGGGTAGAGGCTGCCACCTCGATCTCCCCGCGCACGCCGGCTGAGACCTTGTAGCCGCCCGGGAGCAGCGCCTTCTCGGCGTCGCCGATCTCGTAGAGCAGCTTCGAGCGGGCAGCTGCCTTGATCTCCGCGCCTTCCTTTTCCAGTTGGCCGCCGCGCTTGTAGTCCGCGGCGATCGACTCGAGGTCCGCGCGGTTGCGCAGGTCCGCGAGCGTACCGGGCTCGGCGTAGCTGAACAGCTGGCGGATCGCCTCAGCGTCCCGGGCATAGTTTGGCTCAGGCGGCTGGTTGCTCAGCTGGCTGTCCCAGAACTCGCCGGCCGCCGTCCTGAAGGCTTGGCCCACGTCGAGGTCGCGCTCGCGCGGCAGGAGCCAGAGCTCGTTGCCACCGACCAGTGCGGCGATCGCGCCCCACTTCCGGTCGATGCACTCCATCTGGTGCTGCAGCTGGATCTCGATGTGCGGCGGCGCCTCCGGGTGCTGGTCTTTCTTCGGCGCGGTCCACTGATCCATCGCGATGAACTTGTCGACCAGCTTGATCTCGAGGATCCCGGGACCGTGCAGGGTGTAGAGCTCGCGCAGTACGTCGTCATCGATCTCATCCTGCTCGGCGAACCCGACCACCTCGAAGTCGAAGCTCGAGCTCATCTGGCATTCGTCGTGGACGACGTGGGCGTTCAGAGCCCGGACCTTGACCCCGTAGCGCTCGCCAACCGAGAGCGCGATCGTGCGCTCCAGTAGCTGCCCCCAGCGGGTGCGCTCGTTGGCCTCGAAGTCGCGGGCGATGTTGCCCTTCTTCTGGTGCCAGAGCTCGAAGTGGCTGGCGTAGGGCGAGAGCCCGTACAGCGCGGCCATCTCGGTGGAGGTCAGGTAGCCGGTGCGGATCTGGAGCCACTCCTCGTGGCTCTTCGGATAGAGGAACTTGGGCATGGACGTTCTCCCGTTCGTGGTTAACCCGTTGTCATTCTACGGACACGCCGCAGAATTGCAACACCCGGCCGGGCGTGTCACGATATCCGCCCATGAACATGGAGCCCGCACGCTACGTCATCGCCAAGTTCGGGGGGATCCGTCCGCTCGCTCGCAAACTTGGCCCCTTTATGGCCCACCGGGACACGATCGAGCCCAGCACCATCGAGCGCTGGCAGCGTGGTAAGCCACGCGGCACGAACGGGCTGATCCCGGCCCACTACCACGCCCCCCTGCTGGAGCTGGCCCGGGCCGAGGGCGTGCCCCTGTCAGCTGAGGAGTTGATCTTCGGCAGTCAGGCGGGCGACGCCGGGCAAGCCGCAGCATAACCCGTTGCGATTTTCACTACAGCAAGGCATCATCGCTGCACTGGCGCTGTCCGCCATCGGCCTGACCTTCGCCCTCAACAACGCGAATGATCGGATCGAGGAACAGCGTCAGAGGATAGCGACCCTGAGGGCTGATCTCGAAACGTCTCGCTCAACGAACGCCGCAAACCAGCGGTCGATCGACGAGTGCATCGCGGAGAACTCGGCCATCATTGGGGGGCTCAGGGCGGACCTCGAGGAGGCGCAGCGGCAAGCGGCCGGCGCCATCGATGAGGCCGACCGGCTCCGCGGGGCGCTCGCAACAGAACGCCGTCGCAGGAGTGAGATCTATGCCGCCGATCCGACCGCTTCGCAATGGGCTGCCACCGCTGTACCTGCTCCTATTGCTGACCGGCTGCGCCGCGACCGAGGAGCCGCGCGAACCGCAGGTCAGGACTGAGGTCCGCCGGGTCGAAGTCCCGGCATACATCAGGATCCCCGACTCCCTCACCCGCGACTGTGACCGACCCAGCCTGCCGGCCGGGACTCTGGTCAACGACGATCTCGTCGAGCATGTCGAGCAGCTGGAGACCGCGCTCGATATCTGCAGCAACGACAAGGCGGCCATCCGCAGGCTGCAGCCAGCCGCCCAGTGATGGAGCTCCGCGACTACCAGCTCGAGATGCTCGAGGGCGCTCGCGAGGAGCTGCGCGCCGGGAACCGATCGCTGATCCTGCAGGCCCCCACCGGCGCCGGGAAGACCGCGCTGGCCAGCAGCATGATCCGCGGTGCCGTACAGCGGCAGCATCGGATCTGGTTTGTTGTGCATCGCCGGGAGCTCCTTCGCCAAAGCTCGATAGCGTTCGGAGACTACGGGATCCCCCACGGGATGGTCAGTGCGGTATCGCACATGGACAAATCCCAGCCGGTCCAGATCTGCAGCATCCAGACGCTGGCCCGCCGGCTCGACCGGCTGCCGGGGCCGAGCATGATCGTCTGGGACGAGGCTCACCACCTCGCGGCCGGGACGTGGTCGAAGGTCTTCGCGCTGTACCCGACGGCGGTCCACATCGGGCTCACCGCCACACCTGAGCGGCTCGACGGCGCCGGGCTCGACGCCTACTTCAGGTCCATCGTCTGCGGCCCCTCGGTTCAGTGGCTGATCGACAACGGATACCTCGCCCCGTTCCGTTACTTCAGCGTGCCCTCGGTGAACACCGACGGCGTGCGCAGCGGCGGCGCTGACTTCAACCGGAAGGATCTCGCGCAAGCGCTCGACTCCTCCACCGTGATGGGTGATGCGGTCAGGCACTACCTGACTCATGCACACGGCCGGCGCGCGATCGTGTTCGAGGCGAGCGTGAAGCGCAGCACCGAGCTCGCCACCCGGTTCCGCGACGCCGGCGTCGCTGCCATGCACGTCGACGCTGACACGCCATCGGCTGATCGCGACCGGGCGATGGCCGACCTGCAGTCGGGCAAGCTCCGGATCATCACCAACGTGGATCTCTTCGGCGAGGGCGTCGACGTCCCGTCGATCGAGGCGATATTCCTCTGCAGGCCGACCCAGTCTCTGACCATGTACCTGCAGCAGGTCGGGCGCGGGCTGCGGATGTCGCCCGGGAAGACGGACTGCCTGATCTTCGACCACGCGGGCAACCTTGCTCGCCACGGCTCGCCGGCCGAGGAGCGGGAGTGGTCGCTGGCCGGGCGGCCGAAGCGCGGCGACAAGGAAAAGGCGGCGACCGCAAGCCTGCGCCAGTGCGGCCAGTGCTTCGCGATGAACCCGCCGCCGGCGCTGCTGTGCCTTTCCTGCGGCGCCGAGCTCCCCCGCGCCACCCGGGAGATCGAGCAGGTGGACGGCGACCTCACCGAGATCGATATTGCGCGGCTGCGTCGGCAGGCCAAGAAAGAGCAGGCGATGGCCGGCACGCTCGAGGATCTCATCACGCTGGCCACGATGCGTGGCTACAAGAATCCGCGAACGTGGGCCGGCTACGTCATGAAGTCGCGCGAACTGAAGAAGCAGAAGAGGATGGGCGGGTGAGCGAATCCGACCTGCTCCACGAGATCCTGAAACACGAGACGCGCGGCGACTCGCGGTTGTTCAGGCAGAATGTGGCTCAGGCTTGGGTCGGGAAGATCGTCCACCGAACGCCGACCACGATCACGCTACTGAACCCGCGCCCGCTGCACGCGGGTCTCTGCAAAGGCAGCAGTGACCTGATCGGCTGGACATCGATCGAGGTGCCGCTGGAGATGGTCGGCGAGAGGCTCGCCATCTTCACGGCGATCGAGGGCAAGTTCGGGCGTCGCGCGGCGACATCTGAGCAGGCAAGATTCATTGACGCAGTGAACCGTGCCGGCGGTCGGGCCGGGGTGGCCCGAACGCTGGAGCAAGCAAGGCAGATTCTTTCGGGAGAACGCTAGTGCCAAAGCCAGCAACTGATATCGATGAGCTCAAGCGATCGCTGTCGATCGTCGACGTGATCGGCCGCAGTGTCGAGCTCAAGAAAGAGGGCCGCGAGTATCTCGGCCTGTGCCCGTTCCACGGCGAGAAGACGCCGTCGTTCTCGGTGGTCCCGGCGAAGGGGTTCTACCACTGCTTCGGCTGCGGCGCCCACGGCGACGCGATCGACTTCATCGTCGAGCTCAACAACATCGACCGCAACGCGAGCGGCTGGCTGTCCAAGGTCAAGGCGCTGGTCGGGGTTGAGGGCTCGGCCACACTGACCCCGATCCGCCCGGCGCCGCCTGCCCCGGTCTGGCGGCCGCTGGTGCCGGTGCCCGATGACGCCCCCGAGCTCATCGGCGAGGACGGGGTCACGGTCGAGATCGTCAACCCGAAGCGCGCCGGAACCCCGAAGGAATTCACCCGGCTCCGCCCGGTCGACTGGTACGCCTACCGTCTGGCCGATGGCGGGCTGATCGGCTACGTCCTGAGGTGCGAACCCAAGGGCGGCGGGAAGTTCACGCCACAGATCACCTATTGCGTCGGGCCGGATGGGGCCGAGGGCTGGGCGATGGTCTCGCTGCCGGAGCCCCGGCCGCTGCTCGGGCTCGACGACCTCGCTCGGCGGGGCGGCGCCCCGGTGGTGGTGGTCGAGGGCGAAAAGGCATGGGCCGCGGCCCGGGACATGATGCCAAACTACGTCGCGGTCACATGGCCGGGCGGCACGGCAGCCGCCGGCAGGGCCAGCTGGTCGGCGCTGGCGAGCCGCAAGGTGCTGGTCTGGCCGGATGCCGACCCCGCGGGGCTGGATGCAGCACGCGCGATCGTAGGGGCTCTGGAGGCCGTTGGCTGCACCGTCCGTATAATCAACACGGAGGGGCTCCCCAAGGGCTGGGATGCGGCCGACGCCGCCGAGCTCGAGGACTTCCAGCTGGGCCAGTTCATCAAGGACCGGGCTCAGAAGCCGGAGGTGGCACCGCCCCCGGATGAGGCTCCCGGCGAAGAGGGCAAAGATCCGGAGGCGGTGCCGGTGGACGGCGGCCTCGAGGGGCCGCAGTTCCGGTGCCTAGGGTACGACAGCGGCTACTACTATGCGATGCCCTACGCGAGCCGTCAGGTCTCAGCGGTGCCGGTGGGCGCCCTGACCAGCCGCTCGCAGCTGATCCACCTCGCCCCGCTCGACTGGTGGGGCTACCGGTTCGGCGACAAAAACGGCAAGCCGCAGTGGGATGCCGCGGCCAATGCGTTCGCCCGCTGGTGCGAGCGGGTCGGCGCTTTCGACCCGAGCCGGATCCGGGGCCGGGGCGCGTGGTTCGACGAGGGCCGGGCCGTGCTCCACCTCGGCGACCACCTGATCGTCGACAGCGAGCGGGTCGAGATCGAGGGCTTCGAGTCCCGCTACATCTACGAGGCGAAGGCGCCGATCGAGGACGACCGCCACGCGGTGGAGCCGGCCACGGCCGAGGAGGCCACCGAGATCTACAACGTCTTCCAGAAGCTCAACTGGTCGAGCCCGGTGTTCGGCGCCCTGCTGGCCGGCTGGTGTACGCTCGCGCCGATCTGCGGGGCGCTGGCGTGGCGCCCGCACGTCTGGCTCACCGGGCGCCGGGGCTCGGGCAAGTCGTGGCTGATCGATCAGATCGTGAGGCCGGTGGTCGGCGAGGGCGCGGTCATCGTGCAGGCCACCAGCACCGAGGCTGGCGTGCGCCAGAAGATGAAGCAGGACGCCCGGCCGGTGCTGTTCGATGAGGCGGAGGCCGAGAACAAACAAGACGCCCGACGGATCCAGTCGGTGATCGAGCTCGCCCGGCAGGCGTCGAGCGAGTCGAGCGCGGAGATCGCGAAGGGCACCGTGCATGGCCACGGCCTGAGCTTCCGCACCCGGTCGATGTTCCTGATGGGCTCGATCAACGTGCCGCTCACGCAGGCTGCCGACCGGTCCCGGTTCACGGTGCTGTCGCTGGTGGCCGCCGCCTACGGGCGGGCGGGAGCCCAGCAGTTCGAGCAGCTGCAGGCCGAGGTCGAGGAGCACATCACCCCGGCGAAGACGCGCGCGGTGAGGGCTCGCATCTACCGGATGATCCCGACCATCCGCGAGAACGCGAAGCGGTTCGCCCGGGCCGCGGCCGAGGTGCTCGGCAGCCAGCGCGCCGGCGACCAGCTGGGCGCCCTGCTGGCCGGCGCCTATGCGCTGCGGTCTGACGAGGTGGTCTCGATCGAGGCGGCCCGCACTTGGATCGCAGCCCAGTCATGGGACGAGCAGGTAGAGGCCGAGGAAGCCAGTGACGAGGGCTCGCTGCTCGACGAGATCCTGTCGGCGCAGATCCGGATCGAGGGTAACCCCGGCTATAGCGGCGGCCCGCAGTACCTGCAGCGCGCGGTGGGCGAGCTCGTGGCGGTGGCGGCCGGGCTCGAGCTCGAGCGTGACGTGAGCGGGAACATCGCCAACGACGCGCTCGGACGCCACGGGCTCCGGGTGCTCGACCACCAGCTGATGATCAGCACCACGCACTCCGAGCTCCGGCGGATCCTCGCGAACACACCGTGGGGCGCGGGCTGGTCTCGGGTTCTGGAGCGGCTGCCGCAGGCGACGGTCGGCGCATCGGTCAGGTTTGCTGGCGTCAGGCAGCGGGCCGTAGGGATTCCAGTTAACACGCTGCCGGTTGGTCCGGCGATGGGAGATGAGGATGAGTAGCGATTCTATCGAGGAGATGCGAGAGAGCGTCGCCCACCTGTCCTATGTGATCCGCAACCTTCAGGAGGACGTCACAGCGTCAGCCGAGCGTGAGGATGCGCTGCGCGCGCAGCTTGCTTCCGAGCGAGATCGCAGGCTGCTTTGCGAATCTCTGCTCAGCGAATGGCTGAGGTTCCAGAGCGCGGAGAGCTTCGAGTCGCTGGAGAATCGAACCAAGGGGGTGGTGCAGGCGGCTGTCGATGAGTTGCTAGAGCAGCGTAAAAATACAGCTGTGCAGGAGGAGAGATCCGATGACAGTGAAACGCAGCGCCCCTCTCTAGTGATGCGCCTACAAAACTCGCCGCTAACCCGATGGCTGTGGAGGTACTGGCAGCACGACGAAACAGGACGAGCGGTTATGTTGATCTTCTGGAAGAACCCCGGCAGGCGCTGGCACGTAGTGGATTGGAAGGAGTAAGTCAATGACCAGTGAAGCACAGCGCCTCGCCGCAGTCGAGGAGCTTACCGTCAGGATGACGATACCGAGGCCAGCGAACGGCAAAGGTCATCACGACGCGGCGCTCGCGTACAACACAGAGCAAGCCGAGAGGCAGGCGCGGGCCGCCATCCGCGATGCCAGACAGGACTACGCCAATGATGACTAGTGCCGAGCGCGGGCGCGGGCGCAGAAAGCCGCGCATTCCTTTCGTCAACGCCTCTGGCTTCGGATTCTGGCGCGGGCTGCTGGCCCGCCTGTTCGGCACGCGCCTGACCGTCGACAACGAGAGCGGCAAGATGGTCGCCTACTACTGGCGCGGCCGGCTCTACATCACCAAGTGGGCAAGCCGCACCGTGGTGCTGCCGTGATGATCCACCTCTCTCGATTCGCTTACCTCGAAGACTGCACGCTGGGCTGGATCCACTACAAGGGGCTCAAGCTCGCGACGATTGAGCGGCCGTGGATCTCGACGCCCGATCACCGGGGCGGGAAGAACCGCGAGAGTTGCGTGCCTGATGGCGAGTACGCGCTGCGCCACCACCACACCGAGAAGTTCCCGAACACCTATGCCCTGACCAATCCGGATCTCGACGTCTACTACCAGCCGGGCAGCGGGCGGCCCGGGCGGTACGCGATCCTGATCCACGTCGGGAACTACGTCAAGGACGTGATCGGCTGCATCGCTGTGGGCGAGCGGCACGTCAGTCAGGTTGGCGGGATGCGGATGGTGACCAGCAGCTCGGCAGCGATGGCCAGCCTGCGTCGGGCTCTCGTAAGAGAGACGGGCCTACCCGGAATCCGGATAGGCCCGACAATGGGGACGGCGGAGATTGGCTAGGCCGTGATGCTCTTCACCGCCCACATGACCGACTCCTCGAGCTTGGTCTTCGCGAGCGCGATCTCTCTGGTCTGGCGCTGATTGTTCAGCACGCTGTGCAGCTCTTCGGCTAGCGCCTTGATGCGGCTCACGACCACCATCTCATCCGGGGTCAGCTGGCGGTAGGTGCTCCGCATCACGCTGGGCTTCACTTCATCGGGGTGCATCTCTTACTCCTTGCTCACAAAGGATAGCGGCTCCGGCCACTCCTGCCCGTACTCGGCAGAGTCACGGCGCGCGGCGGCGGTCCGAGCCTCGTCCACCCGGCGCATGAAGCCGAGCAAGGACCGGGCCACCTCGGGCTCGAGGAAGATCTCGTCCCCCACGTTGATCCCGTCGCTGGTGTAGAGACGGATCATGCCGCGGGTGCTGGGCTCATCGTACTGCCCGTAGACACCGTCGCCGAGATACTCCTCGATCTGGACCGGTGGGCGGCTCATGCCTCCATCTCCTCGTTATGCAAACAGCAGCCAGCCAATGCCGGTGCCAATCAAAACCAGAATCAACGCTGGAATGGCCAGCGCCCATAGAATGTCTCCGTCACTGAAGTACATAGATCACCTCCTTTTTCAAGCCCAGCTTTGCCAATGTGGCATCGCTTGGATTCGTTTTCTCGCCATCTCGCAACCGCTTGAGGTATCCGGCATCAATGCCAGTTGCTCTGGCCGCTGCTCTCAATCCTCCGTACTGCGCTTCGAGCATACGCACCCTGCCGGACAGAGTTTGCATAACAAAACGGTCAAGCGGATTCGCTTCGCTCACGCGCTTACCTCCATCGTTAGCCTTCAAACAACGCTTGTCCCTTCGACCCCGCGCTCCATCGCCACCTGCAGCATTTGCATTGGCGTAACCTGCGCCGGATCCGGTCGCAGCATCGCCACCTGTGCGGCGGTTGCTACCGCCATTTCCTTCGGCTTCATGTTCTGTCCTCCATTGCGTTTCTGCATTCATCGGCGACGGCCAGCAGCACATACGACCGTGCACGCGCGGCCTCGCCCCGCAGGA
>CAZNMK010000003.1:0-14524 GCA_964574045.1 uncultured Roseovarius sp.
GTGCGGGTCTTGGCCCCGAGATAGGCGCGCAGCGCCGCCGAGATGCCGACGCCGCCCACGGCAAGACCCGAAAGCCCGACCAGCACCAGGAACTTGCCCAGCCGGTCGACGAACGCGGCCACGCCGGGCGCGCCGTTGCGGGCATCGCGCCAGCGCATTCCGCTGCCCTTCAGCGCCGCCTCGGCGGCGGTCCTGACCTTGGCCGGATCGGTGCCTTGCGGCAGGTCCAGCCGGTAGCGCGTGGAAAAAAGCGTGCCGGGCGACAGCAGCCCCGAATCCGCCAGCGCGGCGGTGGCGACGATGCTGCGCGGCCCGAGGCCGAACCCGCCGGTGGCGTTGTCGGGCTCGTCCTCGAGCAGCGCCATCAGGCGGAATTCCTGCCGCCCGAGGCGAAAGCTGTCGCCCGGGGCCAGCCCCAGCCGCTCGGCCAGGAGCGGTGCCACCACCGCGCCGGGAAGCCCGCCGTCGCCGGCGAGCGCCGCATCGAGCGGCATCGCCGGATCGAGCGCCACCGCGCCCACCAGCGGATAGGCCGCATCCACCGCCTTGACCTGGGTCAGCGCCTGGTCGCCGCCCGGCACCACCGCCATCGAGCGGAAATCGACGATTTCCGAGACCGCTCCGGCCGTGCTCTCCATCCAGGCGCGCTCGTCAGGAGTGGCGAAGCGGTAGGTCAGCGCGATCTCGGCATCCCCGCCCAGCAGCTTCGCGCCCTCGGCGACCAGGCCGCGGGCGACGCTTTCGCGCACCGTGCCCACCGCGGCTATGGCGGCGACGCCAAGGATCACGCAGCCCAGGAAGATGCGAAACCCGGCCAGCCCGCCGCGCAGCTCGCGCCGTGCCAGCCGTGCCGCGATGCGCAGGCTCATGCCGCGCCCGCGTCCATATCGGTATCCGCATCCGTGGCGATGCGCCCGTCGTGCAGCCGGATCACCCGGTCGCAGCGAGCGGCCAGTTCGGGCGCATGCGTGACCAGAACCAGGGTTGCGCCATGGCGTTCGCGCAGCCCGAAGAGCATCTCGATAATGGCCGCGCCGTTGACGGAATCGAGGTTGCCGGTGGGCTCGTCGGCCAGCAGGATGTCGGGCCGCGGCGCGGCGGCGCGTGCCAGCGCCACGCGCTGCTGCTCGCCGCCCGACAGCTCGGCCGGGTAATGCCTGGCCCTGGCTTCCAGCCCGACCGCGCGCAGTTCCTCGGCGGCGCGGGCCTGGGCATCCGGCGCGCCCGCCAGTTCCAGCGGCGTGGAGACGTTTTCCAGCGCCGTCATCGTCGGGATCAGGTGAAAGGACTGGAACACCACCCCGAAATGGTCGCGCCTGAGGCGGGCAAGGGCGTCCTCGCTCAGCTTTCCCAGGTCGTGGCCCAGCGCGCAGACCCGGCCGCCGGTGGCGCGTTCCAGCCCGCCCATCAGCATCAGCAGCGACGACTTGCCGGAACCGGACGGACCGACCAGCCCGACCGTCTGGCGCGGGTGGACATCGAGCGTGATCGCGTCGAGTATCCGCACCGGGCCGGCATTGCCCTCGAGGTCGAGCGAGGCATCGGATAGCGACAGGACGGGAGAGGTCATGAGGTGGCGCCGCGGGATCATCGGTTTTCTGAGATATGGGGTGGTGCCGGCCCACGGCAAGGCGCTGCTGCTCTGCCTGGCGCTGGCCGCGCCCGCGCGTGCCGACGAGGTCACGGTTCTGGCCTTTGGCGACAGCCTGACCCAGGGGTACGGGCTGGTGCCGGAGCAGGGCCTTGTCCCGCAGCTGCGCGCCTGGCTAAAGGGGCGCGGCATCGCCGCCCGGATCGTCAATGGCGGTGTGTCGGGCGAGACCGCCGCCGGCGGCGCCGCGCGTGCCGAATGGAGTCTCACCCCCGACATCGACGCGATGATCCTGGCGCTGGGGGCCAACGACATGCTGCGCGGGATCGATCCGGCGGCGACCCGCGCCAACCTGTCGGCCATCCTCGATGCGGCGAAAGCGCGGGAGGTGGCGGTGCTGCTGGTGGGCGTGCCCGCAAGCGGCAATTACGGCGCCGACTACAAGGCCGCGTTCGACGCGATCTATCCCGATCTCGCATCCGAGCACGGCACGCTCTACGTCCCCGATTTCTTTGCCGGGCTCGGCGTCGACAGCCCCGATGGGGCGCGCGAGTGGATGCAGCCGGACGGCATCCACCCCAATGCCGCGGGCGTGGCGCGCATCGTCGACGCGATCGGGCCGGCGGTGGCGAGGCTGATCGAGGCGGCACGCTGAACGCCGCCATGAAAAAGGGCCCCATGCGGGGCCCTGATCCGTGGTCTCTGACGCCGGGCTCAGGCCAGCGCGATGTTCGTCGCCGCCTCGCGGCCGTCGCGGCCGGCCTCGACGTCGAAGGTCACCTTCTGGTTGTCGGCGAGGCCGGTCAGGCCGGCGCGCTCGACCGCCGAGATGTGCACGAACACGTCACGTCCGCCCGATTCGGGGGCGATGAAGCCGTATCCCTTGGTGGCGTTGAACCATTTCACAGTGCCATTGGCCATCTGTATCACTCCTTTGGTTTCCTGCCCGCGGAACTGCGGCAGGCCGGCTCGTCATTGCTGGATCGATTGACTGAGCCGTGGAACGGGAACAGATGGTCGATAGAGATAACGTCGCGGCGCCGTATATGTGCGCCTTGCGGCTCTTTTTCAAGAAAAATCTTGCTGCCGGCCGGTTGCCGGCCGGATCAGAGCACCGTGACCCTGGTGCCGATCGGAACCCGTTCATAGAGGTCCTTGACATGCTCGTTGAGCATCCGGATGCAGCCGTTGGAGACCGACAGCCCGATCGTGCGCGGCGCGTTCGTGCCATGGATGCGGTAGTAGGTGTCGCGCCCGTTCTGAAAGAGATAGAGCGCCCTTGCGCCCAGCGGATTGCCCGGCCCGCCCGGCTGGACATAGTCGTTGTCGACGAACTCGGCATAGGTCCGGGGCTCGCGTTCGATCATCTCGTCGGTGGGCCGCCATGTGGGCCACTTGCGCTTGGCCCCGATCACCGCCGTGCCCTGGAATTCGAGCCCGGCGCGCCCGACGCCGACGCCGTAGCGCAGCGCCTCGCCCGGGGCGGTGATATAATAGAGGAAATGCGCCCGCGGCAGCACCAGGAGCTGGCCGGCGCCGTATTGCGCCCCGATCCGCACCGGGGTGGGGCGGAATTTGGGATCGAGTTGATACGCCCGCGCCAGCGCCGGCGCGGCCAGCGCGGCAAGGCCGGTGGCGAGAAAGAGGCGCCTGCTGGTCATGTCCTACCCCCGTCGAAAGGTGTCTGTCGTGATCCAAGTACCTAATCTGCCATGGGGTTTCGGCAAAATCAAAATCCGGTGACGTCGGGCGGCGGGTCCGGGCCGATGCGACAGGGACCGCGGGGCATGCGCCGGAAATGACGGGATCGAAACGGGCACGGCTTCGGCCGCCTCGGCAGCGGGGCCGTGCCTGCCCGGCGCCTTTGGGGCGGGGGCGAAAGCCGCCCGCCGGCCGCCTGCGTCAGAGCGCGGCCCAGTCGGTGAAGCGGAAAGGCTTTTGCGGCCGGTAGGCCGGTATGCGGCCCGGGTGGCGGCGCGCGCCTTTCCATTTTTCGGCGGTGTGTCGCATTGCCGGTCTCCTGGATGGGAAGAGCCTGCGCCCGAATTCTGCCGGCGGCGGGGCAGCGCCGGGGTATTGTGATGCCGTTTTCGTGCCGCTGCGCGGGGCGCGCGCCGGTGGATGGGCGCGGGTTTCGTCGCTCCCGCCGCAGGCAAACAAAGCCATTGCCCGCCCGATTTAACGTCAATATATTTACTTAAAGGAGGGCGCCATGCCACTTGATCCCGAAACACGAGACCAACTTGTTGAAACCATTGCGCGCTTTGTGGATGAGCGCCTGATCCCGCGCGAGGCGGAGGTTGCCGACAGCGATTCGATGCCGGCGGACGTCGTGACCGAGATGCGAGAGATGGGTCTGTTCGGCCTGTCGATCCCCGAAGAGTACGGCGGTCTGGGCCTGTCCACCGAGGAAGAGGTGCTGGTCATGCTGGAAATCAGCCGCGCCGCGCCGGCCTTCCGGTCCTATTTCGCCACCAATGTCGGCATCGGCAGCCAGGGCATCGCGATCGACGGGACGCCCGAGCAGAAAGCGAAATACCTGCCGCATCTCGCATCGGGCGAGTTGATCGGCTCCTTCGCCCTGACCGAACCCGACATCGGCTCGGACGCCAGCAACGTCAGGACGACCGCGCGGCGCGAGGGCGATATCTATGTGCTGAACGGCACCAAGCGCTACATCACGAACGCGCCGCATGCGGGGCTGTTCACCGTCATGGCGCGGACGGATCCCGAAACCACGGGTGCGCGCGGCGTGTCGGCCTTTGCCGTCGAGGCGGGAACGCCCGGCCTGTCGCTGGGCAAGCCCGAACGCAAGATGGGGCAGCAAGGGGCGCATGTCTGCGATGTCGTCTTCGACAACTGCCGCGTGCCCGCCGGTGCGGTGATCGGCGGGGTCGAAGGGCGGGGTTTCAGGACGGCGATGAAGGTGCTGGACAAGGGCCGCCTGAGCATCGCGGCCGCCTGCACCGGGCTTGCCGGCAGGATCCTGGACGACATGGTCGCCTATGCCGTCGGGCGAAAGCAGTTCGGCCAGCCCATCGCCGAATTCCAGCTCTTGCAGGGCATGTTCGCCGACAGCAAGGCGGATGTCGAAGCGTCCCGCGCGCTGGTTCTCGATGCCGCGCGCCGGCGCGATGCCGGCGAGAACGTCTCGATGGCCGCCGCCTGCGCCAAGATGTTCGCGTCCGAAATGGTGGGACGCGTGGCCGACCGCAATGTTCAGGTCCATGGCGGTGCCGGGTACATCAGGGATTATCGGGCCGAACAGCTGTTCCGCGATGCCCGGCTCTACCGGATTTACGAGGGCACGACCCAGATTCAGCAAACGATCATCGCAAGGCAGCTGATCTCGGAAGCCCGCGAAAAGCTGGGAATCTGAGGGCGGCGTGCCCGGGGGGCGGTTCAGCTGCCCTGGGCGCTGTCGACGTCACGCATGTTCGCGCGCATCTGATCGAGATAATGCAGGGCGTGGATGAGGTCGCTGTTGGAAAGGTCCTTCATGGCGCCATCGTAGAATTCGGCGATGTCGCCCTGCATCTCTTCCCAGCGCTTCCATCCATCCGGCGTGAGACGGATCAGGCGGGACCGGCTGTCCTTTTCGCTTCGTACCCGCTCGATCAATCCCCGGCGTTCCATCCGCGAGAGGACGCCGGTCAGGTTCTGCCGGCTGACCATGAGCAGCGATGCCAGCTGATGAACGGCGATCCCGCCGGCCCACCTGTCGCGCACGAGCGCGCCGATGACGGCCCATTGCTGTGTCGTGACGTCGTGGGCCTCGAGCGCCTTGGTCCCGGTCTTGTTGAGCAGGTTGGCGCACTGGTAGAGCCGAAAGGCGAGCCTGTTCAGCAGGTCGGCCCGCAGCCGCTCGTTCGGATAGGCCTCTTCTCTCATGCCGTTACCTATCGCCCCCCGATCCCCCGGGGTCAAGCGAGGGCCGTATTCGTCCGGGGGTGCGCAGAGTGATTATAACAATATATTGACACAGCTTTTGTGTCCACCGTAAAGTGAATCGAGGACAATACGGGATTCGATCCGGGCCTGAGGCGGTCCAGGCTTGAACACGAGGCGAAAGATCGCCCGCCCGGGTCCGGGGACAGGGGGATAAGTTGCGAAGCCACCAAGGTAAAACCGTTGTCATAACCGGGCCGGCGGCGTCATCGACCCGTTCATCCGGTCCGGGCCCGAGGCAGCGGGCGCGCGCGCATGTGGGGGTGAGGCAATGACCTACGAGGATATCCTTTACCAGGTCAGGGACGGCGTGGCGCACATCACCATCAACCGCCCCGACAAGTACAACGCCTTTCGCGGCCGGACCTGCGAGGAACTGATCGACGCCTTCAACCGCGCCGGCTGGGACAAGTCCGTCGGCGTTATCGTTCTCGCGGGTGCGGGCGAAAAGGCGTTCTGCACCGGAGGCGATCAGTCGGCCCACGAGGGACAGTATGACGGGCGCGGCATCATCGGCCTGCCGATGGAGGATCTGCACTCGATCATCCGCGACGTGCCAAAGCCTGTCATCGCCAAGGTCCAGGGCTTTGCCATAGGCGGCGGCAACGTGCTGGCCACCATCTGCGACATGACCATCGCGGGCGACAGGGCCCAGTTCGGCCAGGTCGGCCCCAAGGTCGGCTCGGTCGATCCGGGTTACGGCACCGCGTTTCTCGCCCGCGTCGTGGGCGAAAAGAAGGCGCGCGAGATCTGGTACATGTGCCGCCGCTACTCGGCGCAGGAGGCGCTCGAGATGGGCCTCGTGAACAAGGTCGTCCCGCACGCGGAACTGGATGCCGAGGTCGACCGCTGGTGCGCCGAGATCATGGAGAAATCGCCCACCGCCGTCGCCCTCGCCAAGCGCAGCTTCAACATGGACACCGAGCACCAGCGCGGAATCGCCGGTCTCGGGATGTTCGCGCTCTCGCTCTATTACGACACCGATGAAAGCAAGGAAGGAGGCATCGCCTTCAAAGAAAAGCGCAGGCCGGATTTCCGCAGGTTTGCCCGTTCCGGGCAGTAACAATAGAAAGGGAGGAGAAAGAAATGACCAATTCCACCAAACTGGGCCTGTCGGCCCTCGCACTGGTGGCGGCGTTCGCCAGTGCCGCAGCCGCCGAGGGCGACACGATCAAGATCGGCTATGTCACCGGGCTGAGCGGCGCCTGCTCGAGCCTGTCCGAAGACGGGCTCAACGGCTCGAGACTGGCGGTCGATCAGTTGAACGCCAATGGCGGGCTGCTCGGGCGGCAGATCGAACTGATCGTGCGCGACAGCCAGACCAAGCCCGATTCGGGCGGCAAGCATGCCCGCGAACTCGTCGCCTCGGACGAGGTGGATCTGCTGACAGGGGTGTGCTCGTCCGCGGTGCTGCTGGCGGTCGAGGCTGTCGCCGCCGAAGCCGGCGTTCCGCATTACGCGATCATCGGCTCGACCCAGAAGGCCAATGTCGAGGCGTTCCATCCGAATTTCTGGCAGACGCAACCGAACGCCACCATGGAGGCCTATGCCGCCGCCGCCTTTGTCGCCGACAACGCCGAGTGGAAGCGCATCCAGCCGATGGGGTTCGACTACGAATGGGGGCACACCTCGGTCGATGCCTTTTCCGAGCGGCTCAAGGAACTTCGCCCCGACGTCGAGATCGCCGATCCGATCTTCGTCACGCTCGGCGACACGAACATGGGCCCCTATATCGCGCCGGCGCTGTCGACCGAACCGGACGTCATCTATGCCGCGGTGTTCGGCGGCGGTCTCGTCAACCTGATCAAGCAGGGGCAGGGTTTCGGGCTGTTCGAGCGGTCGAACCTGCTGACGCTCTTGACGGTCGATGCGTTGCAGACGATGGGCGACACCATGCCCAAGGAGCATGTCTACGGGATCGCCCGCGCGCCGTTCTTCGCGCTCGAGCAGACCGAAGAGCTTGCCGGCTTCATCGAAAGCTATAGCGCCGAGTACAACGAGTACCCCACCGACTGGGCGATCAACGGCTATGACGGCATCATGATCTACGCGACCGCGGTCGAGGCCGCGGGGTCGACCGAACTGGAAGCCGTCATGTCCAAGGTCTATGGCGGCACCTTCGACGTGTTGCACGGAAAAGGCCTGACCGTCCGCGCCTTCGACGGCCAGATGAACGCGCCGAGCTATGTCGGCGCGGTCACTCGCGACGCCGAGCTGGGCTTCTCGACCATGCAGGATGTCTCGGTCTATCCGGGGGACACGCTGATGTGGAGCGAGGAGAAGATCCAAGCTCTGCGCGACGCCGCCAAGTAAGGAGAGGTGCCCCGCTCCGGGCCATCCCGGCGCGGGGTACCGATCGGAAATGGTCTGGGTCCAACTCGTGAACGGGCTGATGGAGGGCATGATGCTCTTCCTCATAGCCTCCGGTCTGACGCTGATCTTCGGCGTGTCGAGGATCGTGAACTTCGCCCACGGCTCGCTCTACATGCTGGGCGCGTTTTTCACCTACGCCCTCGTGCCGCTGATCGCGCCGGGCACCGTGGCGGGGTTTTTCGCCTCGGTCCTGCTGGCGGGTATCGGTGTCGGCCTGATCGGGCTGATCTTCGAGGTCGTCGCGTTGCGCCGCATCTACGACGCGCCGGAACTCATGCAGCTGATCATCACGGTCGCGCTGGTTCTGATCGTTCGCGATGTCGTGCGCTCGATCTGGGGGCCGAACAGCCTGTCGGTTCCCATGCCCGACGCCTTCATGGGGGCGCTGGTTGTCGGCGGCAACTACTTTCCGATCTTCCCCTTCGTGATCTTCGGGGCGGGGCTCGTGGTCATGCTGGTGATGGTGGCGATAATCCGGTTCACCCGCGCCGGCATCCTGTTGCGGGCGGGAACCGACGATCGCGGCATGGCCGCCCTTCTGGGGGTGAACGAAAAGCTGATCTTCACCTCGGTGTTCGTGTCCGGCGCGATGCTTGCCGGCATATCGGGGGGGTTGTCCGCCCCCTATGGCGATGTGAATTACCTGCTCGATACGACGGTGGTCGTCACGGCCTTCATCGTCGTCGTGATCGGGGGGCTGGGAAATCTGTACGGCGCCTTCGCCGCGGCCATGCTCGTCGGGATCACCAAGGCCATGGGCATCCTCTATTTCCCGCGCCTGTCGATGGTGCTGATCTTTCTCATTATGGCCCTGGTCCTCTTGGCCCGCTCGCTTGGCCGCCAGGAGGGGGCATCGAAATGAACCTCCTGCCGAAAATGACGCCCCTGCGCTGGGGAATCGCGATCGCGCTGATCGTCGTCCTCGAACTGCTCAACCGCCTCGCCGGGGTGAGCATGTCGCTGCTGCTGACCGAAATGCTGATCCTGGCCTTGTTTGCGTCTTCGCTCAACCTGCTGATGAGCTATGGCTATATGGTCAGCTTCGGCCACGCCGCCTATTTCGGGCTCGGGGCCTACGGTTTCACGCTGGCGGTGGTGCGGTTCGATCTGCCGGTCGGGGTGGCCGTGTTCATCGGTCCGCTCGTCGCCGGGATCGGCGGCCTGGTTTTCGGCGCGCTCTGCGTGCGCCTGACCAAGATCTACTTCGCCATGCTGACGCTGGCCTGTGCGCAGATCACCTTTACAGTCCTGTTCCAGTGGTACGATTTCACCGGCGGCGACACCGGGATCACCGGGTTCATGAATCCCCGCTTCAGCCTCTCGGAGCAGGATTTCACCTCGCTCGTTCTTCTGGTGCTGATCGTCTGCCTCTTCGTCATGGCCAGGATCGTGGGCTCGCCGCTCGGCCTGTCGATCCGGTCGGTCGGGCAGGACCGCTGGCGGGCAGAGGCGCTCGGCCTCGCGCCGCGGCGGGTTCAGCTGACCGTGTTCGTGATCGCATCCTTCTTCGCCGGGATCGCCGGCACCTTTTTTGCAGTGTTCCAAGGTAGTGCCTTTCCCGACTACGCCGGTCTCGGCTTTACGCTCGACGCATTGATCATGGTCGTTCTCGGGGGGCTTCACAGCTTCTGGGGCGGTCTGGTGGGGGCGGTCATCCTCGTTCAGCTCGAGCACTGGGTACTCCTGTTCACCACGCATTGGGAACTGATGCTCGGGCTGGCCGTGCTGTTGATGGTGCTGGCGTTGCCAAGGGGGCTGATATCCGTTGTCGGCCGGCTGTCGGACATGCTGGGGATCGGGCGGGGAAAATGAGCGACAACCATCTTCTGACGGCCCGGGGCATCCGCAAGACATTCGGACAGTTCGTCGCGCTGAACAACGTCGATTTCGATCTTGCCGCAGGCGAGAAGCATGCGCTGATAGGACCGAACGGCGCCGGAAAGTCGACCTTCATAGCCTGTATTGCGGGGCAACTCCCGGGCGTCGAGGGCAGGATCACGTTCAAGGGCGACGACATCACGCGGGCAACGCCCGTCAACCTCGCCCGTCGGGGCATCGGGCGCACCTTTCAGATATCGCGTGCGTTTCTCGACATGAGTGCGCTCGAAAACATGACCTCGGCCTTCGTCATCGCCAGCGGTGCCTGGGCCAGCCTGCGGCGCTCGGTCCTGAACGAAGCCGAGGAACGCGCCGCGGCGATGCTGCAAACCGTGGGGTTGAGCGAACGCACGCATAATCGCGTCTCGGATATCAGCCTCGGCGACCGCAAGCGGCTGGAATTCGGCATGGCCCTGGCGAGCGACCCCGACCTGCTGCTGCTCGACGAGCCGACGGCGGGCATGTCGATCATGGAGCGTCATCACCTGATGGACCTCGTGTCGGCCCGGATCGACGAGACCGGCAAGACGCTGCTCTTTGTCGAGCACGACATCGACGTCGTGCTGAAAACCGCGACCCGCGTGACGGTCATGGTGCTCGGTGCGGTGCTGGCGGTGGGATCGCCGGCCGAGATCGCCGCCAACGAGGAGGTCCAGGCGGTCTATCTCGGAGGGCACCACTGATGCTGAGTCTGAGGGATGTCCACGCCTCCTACGGCAAGGCCGAGGCCCTGCACGGGATCGACCTGACCGTCGCCCCGGGCGAGGTGGTCTGCCTGATCGGGCGCAACGGGGTCGGAAAATCGTCGACGCTGAAGTCGATCGTCCAGGATCAGATCGCGGTCCGGGCGGGGGCCGTCGAATTCGAAGGCCGGTCGCTCGTCGGGATGCGCCCGCACGAGACGATCCGCCTGGGCATCGGCTACGTGCCCGAAGACCGTCGTGTCTTTGCTTCGCTGTCGGCTCTCGAGAACCTGCGCGTTCCGCGTCCGGTCAGGGATCCGTCCCGGCGCGCCTGGACGCTGGAACAGGTCTTCGAGCTGTTCCCGCCGCTATTCGACTATCGTCACCGCGCGGCCGGCGTGATGTCCGGCGGGGAACAGCAGATGCTGTCCATTGCGCGATCGCTGCTGACCCAGCCCAAGCTGCTCTTGCTCGACGAGCCCCACGAGGGCCTTGCGCCGAAGGTCGCCGAAGAGGTGGTAGATGCCATCGTCGCGTTGAAGGCGGAAGGCGTGTCGATGTTGATCTCGGAACAGGCGCTGCACACGATCCGCCGCTGCGCGGACCGGGTCTATGTGGTGGATCGCGGGGTGACCGTCTGGAACGGCACGGTCGAGGAATTCTACGACACCCCGGAAATCACGCAGAAATACCTGATGGTTCAGTAGCGGAAACGATTGCATGGCACGGACGGTTTTCGATACCGAGGAGCTTGACGCCGTTCGCCATCTCGCTCGCCAGTTCGCCCGCGAGCGCGTGGCGCCCGGCTATCTGGCACGCGAGAAGGCCGGGCAGATGGATATGGAACTCGTGCGCGAGATGGGCGCGCTGGGCCTGATCGCCCCCGAACTCCCCGAGGAATTCGGCGGCATGGGCACCGAGGTTCAGTATTCCGGCGCGATCGTCGAGGAAATCGCCAAGGCCGATTTCACCTTTGCCTATGTGTCGCTGCTGGCGTCTCTCAACGGCCAGATCCTGAATGCCTTCGCCCGGCCCGACGTGGCTCGCGAGTGGCTGCCGGGCCTGGTTTCGGGCGAGCATCTGCTGGCCATCGCTCTGACCGAGCCCCGCGGCGGGTCGGATGCCGCCAACCTTGCCCTGCGGATGGAGGCCGACGGCGATCACTATGTGCTCAACGGCGAAAAGACCTCGATCTCGGCCAATCAATGCGCCAGGGGCGTCGTCACCTTCGCCCGCACCGGCCGTCCCGAGGACGGGGCGCGCGGCGTTTCGGCCATTCTCGTGCCGCTCGACCTGCCGGGTATCGCCACGTCGAAATTCTCCAACATGGGACAGAACCAGATCGGTCACGGTTCGATCTGGTTCGACAATGTCCGCGTGCCGGCCGAATACCTGCTTGGCGAAGAGGGAAAGGGCTTTGTCCAGGTCATGCGGGGCTTCGATTTCTCGCGTTCCCTGATCGGGCTGCAATGCCTCGGCGCCGCGCGGCAGAGCCTGGACGAGACCTGGGCCCATATCGGCGAACGCCGCGCTTTCGGCAAACCGCTTGCGGCGTATCAGGGCATTACCCACCAGCTGGCCGATTTCGACACACGGATCGAGGCGGCGAGACTGATGTCGATGAACGCGCTCTGGCTAAAGGATCGCGGCCTGCCGCACACCGTCGAGGCGGCGATGTCGAAATGGTGGCCGCCGCTACTGGCCTACGAGGCGATCCATGCCTGCCTGCTTGTCCACGGCCATGCCGGCTATGCCGACGACCTGCCGTTCCAGCAGCGCCTGCGCGACGTGCTCGGCCTGCAGATCGGCGACGGTACCGCGCACATCATGAAGAACATCATCGCCCGCGAACGGGCCGGACGAGATGCCGCGTGCGCCTGAACGGAAGGCGGAAGAAGAGGAGGAGAACATGGAATTCGATGCCGTTCTGATCGAACCCCGGCGGGCGGAGTTGGAAGCCGCCGGTTACTGGCTGGGCAAGACGGCCGACGATTACCTGGATGCCCGCCTCGCCACGACACCTGACGCGCTGGCGCTGACGTCGGTATGCGTCGGCGCCGACACGCGCCGCGACCTGAGCTGGGCGGAGCTCGACCTGCTTGCCAACCGTGCCGCCATCGGCCTGCGCGATCTGGGGGTCGGCAGGAACGATGTCGTTTCCTGCCAGCTGCCGAACAGCTGGCAGTTCGTGGCTCTCGCCCTTGCGTGTTCGCGTATCGGCGCGGTGTTCAACCCGGTGATGCACATCTTTCGTCAGCGCGAGCTGTCCTTCATCCTGGCGCATGGCGAGGCGAAGGCGTTCGTCGTGCCGAAGATATTCAACAAGTTCGACCATGAAGAGATGGCAACCGAACTCGTGCGCGATCTGCCGCATCTCGAGCACGTGATCGTTCTGGGCGGGGAGGGCGCGAACAGCTTCGACGCCCTGCTGTGCAATCCCGATTTCGATGCCCGGCGCGACAGCGTTTCCCGCGACAGCCGTCTTGGACCCAATGACGTGATGCAGCTGGTCTATACCTCCGGCACGACCGGCGAGCCCAAGGGGGTCATGCATACGGCCAACACCCTGTATTCCAATCTGGCGCCGTTCGCGAAGCGGCTGAAGATGACCGGGGACGACGTGATCCTGATGGCGTCGCCGATGGCGCACCAGACCGGGTTCATGTACGGGCTGCTGCTGCCGCTGATGCTGGGGGCGCGGTCGGTTCTCATGGACAGCTGGAACAAGACACTGGCCGCCAAGCTGATAGAAACGAACGGCGTTACCTGGACGATGGCCTCGACCCCGTTCCTGATGGACCTCACGAACGCCGTCGAGGAAGGGGGGACCGACCCGTCCACCTTGCGCATCTTCCTGTGCGCCGGCACGGTCATTCCCGGCCCGGTCGTCGAAAGGGCGCAAAAGGTGCTGGGGGCGAGGGTGATCTCCGCCTGGGGGATGAGCGAGAACGGCGCCGTCACCACCGTTCGGCTCGAGGATCCGGACGACCGGTCGGCGAAATCGGACGGAATTCCGCTGCCCGGGGTCGAGTTGCAGATCAGGGATGCCGATGGCAACACGGTGGGCCCCGGAACCGAGGGCGACATCTTTCTGCGCGCCTGCTCCAATTTCGGCGGCTACCTCAAGCGCCCGGAATGGAACAACATGGATGCCGACGGCTGGTTCGAAACCGGCGACAGGGGGCGCGTGGACGAAAACGGGTTCGTCCGCCTGACCGGCCGGTCCAAGGACACCATCATCCGGGGCGCCGAGAACATTCCCGTGGTCGAGGTCGAGGCGGAGCTCTACAAGCACCCGGCCGTTGCCGCGGTCGCCGTGGTGGGCTATCCCGACGACCGCCTGGGCGAGCGCGCCTGCGCCTTCATCGTGCCGAAACCGGGGCAGTCGCTGACCTTCGAGGAAATGCAGGCGTTCCTGAACGAGAGGAAGCTCACCAAGCAGTATTGGCCCGAGCGGCTGGAACTGCGCGATGCATTGCCGATGACGGCGTCAGGGAAAATCCAGAAGTTCGCGTTGCGCGACGAGCTCAACAGGGAAGCGGACGGCGGATGAGCTTTGCCGGACGCATCGCCGCCGTCTCCGGCGCCGGCGGCCCGATGGGGCGCGCGGTCATCGACCGTCTCGTCGCGGGCGGTGTCGGCGGGTTGGCCCTGACGGATATTTCCGCGCGCCGGCTGGAAGAGACACGGGCGGCCCTGCCGGCCGGAACCCCCGTCTTTGCCCTGCGCGCCGACGTGACCGTCGAGCAAGAGGCGGACGCGTTCTGCAAAGCGGCCCTGGCGGAACACGGGCGTGTCGATCTTCTGGTCAACGTCGTCGGCGGCATCCGTTCCAGGAGGCTCTATACACCCGCTTTCGAGATCTCCGCGCAGCAATGGCGCGCGACGCTCGATCTCAACATCCTCGGCACCGTCTTTCTGACCCGCGCCTTCGCGCCGGGCATGATCGAGCGGCGCTGGGGGCGGATCGTGAATTTCGCCTCGGTCGTCTATGGCGGCGAGGCGGGACAGGCCGACTATGCCGCCGCCAAGGCGGCGGTCGCCTCGCTTA
>CAZNMK010000003.1:14534-38995 GCA_964574045.1 uncultured Roseovarius sp.
TGGCACCGGCCGTCACCGTCAACTGCGTGGCTCCCGGCCCGACCCGGACCTCTGTGACCGAGAACATGCCGGACGACGAACTCGACCGCCTGATCGGGCTGGCCTATAACCGGCGGATGGCCGAGCCCGAGGAAACCGCCGATGCCGTTGCCTGGTTCCTGTCGGACGCGGCGCGTTTCGTGACCGGCGAGATATTGTCGGTCTCGGGCGGCATCCGGCCGCATCTGTGAGGCCGCGCATGGCAGTTCACCGCCGCATCGGCCCCGCCGGCCGCACGACCGCCGCTACCTGACACTCATCCAACGGAGTCCCAGCAATGCCCATCAAGACCGTCGGTTTCATCGGAGTGGGAAACATGGGCGCCCCGATGGCGCGAAACGCCCGGGCCGCGGGATTCGACGTTCTCGTCTGCGCCCGCAATCGCGCCGTGCTGGAAGAGTTCCGCGCCGAGGGCTTTCGCGTCACCGACGCGGCCGCCGATTGCGCCGGCGAGGACGCGGTGGTGGTGATGCTCGCGAACGACCGGCAGATACTGGCGACGCTGACCGGACCGGACGGGTACGCCGCATCCGTTCCCGCGGGTCATGCCCCGCTCGTCTGCGTCATGAGCACGACCCTGCCCGAGACGCTCGCGGCGGTGAAGGCATCGCTTGGCGAAACCGGCGCGCGACTGATCGACGCCCCGGTGAGCGGCGGAATCGTCGGCGCGAAGGAGGGCACGCTGAGCATCCTCATGGGCGGGCACAAGGATGACGTCGACGCCGCCATGCCGCTGATGCGGGCGATGGGCAGGAACATCTTTCATTGCGGCGAACTCGGCGCCGGCGAGGTCGTCAAGATCGTCAACAACATCATCTGCATCGCCAACATCTTTCTCACCGCCGAGGCGCTGAAACTGGCCGAGGCCTACGGCGTCAGCTACGAGGCGCTGGCGCCGATCCTGTCGGTCAGCACCGGGCTGAACTTCTTGACCGCGGATGCCGAGACGGGGCGGCGGCAGTTCGCGGCCTGGGCCAGGACGCCCGAGGCCTATCGCGCCTGGCACGATGTCGTCTCCAAGGACCTGCATTTCGCGCTCGATCTTTCGGACAAGGCGGGCGAGACCGGGCCGCTGGTCCGCGCCGTATCCGAGCATGTGGACAGCCATGATCCGACGGCCTTGCGGCGCTGGATGGCGGCCGGGAAGGCCCCGGAATGACCCCGGTCTGGACCCCCGACGACGACCGGATCGAAAGCGCCGCGCTGACCCGGCTGATGCGGCGCTGCGGCCGGGCGGATTTCGACGCCCTGCGGGCTTTTGCGCTCGACGACATGGAGGGCTACTGGCATCAGGTCGTCGCCGACCTCGGGCTGCATTTCCGCCGGCCGTTCCGGCGGGTCATGGACCTGAGCGGCGGCATCGAGCATCCGCGCTGGTTCGAGGGCGGCGCGCTCAACTTCACCGACACCCTTCTCGCACCGCGGGGCGGTTCCGACGAAGACATCGTCCTGATCGGGATGTCGGAATCCGGCGCGCGCCGCGATCTCACCCGCGCCGGGTTCCGCCGCGAGGTGGGCATGGCGATGTCGCGGTTGGCCGCGCTCGGCGTGGGCAGGGGCGATAGGGTGGCTATGCTCTTGCCCAACATCGCCGAGGCGGCCATGGTGACGATCGCCGTGGCGCGGATGGGCGCCATCCTCGTGCCGCTCTATTCCGCCTTCGGGCCGGACGCCATTGCGACCCGGATCAACGCGGCCGATGCCAAAGTGCTGGTCACCTGCAACGGCTGGCTTCGCGGCGGCAGGGCCATCCGCACCGCCGACACGCTTTCGGCCGTCGCTGCGGCCTGTCCCGGGCTCGAAGGGATCGCCGCCATCGACTGCCTCGGCGAGGGGGTGCCGACGGGAACCCGCGACTGGGCGGACCTGCCCGCCGACCGCGCCGTCGGGGCGCCCGCCCTCGACCCGAACACGCCGTGGATGATCATCTTCACCTCGGGAACCACCGGCAAGCCGAAGGGGACCGTCCACATCCACGGCGGATTTCCGTTCCGCGTGGCGCACGACACCGCCTATCAGTTCGACTTTTGCCCCGGCGACCGCCTGATGTGGTACAGCGACATGGGCTGGATGGTCGGTCCATGGCAGATCTGCGCGCCTCTGCTGCTCGGCGGATCGCTGGTCCTCTACAATGGCGGGCCGGCCTCGCCCGACGCCATTGAGCTCTTGCGCGTCGCCAGGGCGGCGGGGGTCACGCATTTCGGCACCGCCCCGACCATGCTGCGCGTCATGGCCGCGGCCTTTCCCGAACTGCCAGAGGGGCTCGGCGGCGGCTTGCGCACGCTGATCACCGCGGGCGAGGTCATCGACGAGCCGACCTTTCTGTGGGCCTTTGGCCAGATCGGCCGGAACGCGACGCCGATCGTCAACCTCTCCGGCGGTACGGAGGTTTCGGGCGGGATACTCTCGAACATCGTGCTGCGCCCGATCCATCCGTTCGGCTTCAATTCGGTCGTGACCGATGTCGATGCCACGGTCATGCATGACGACGCCGAGGCCCCGCCGGGCGAGATCGGGGAACTGGTGCTGCGCCGGCCGATGGTCGGGCTTACCAAAGGGCTGTGGCGCGATCCCGACCGCTACATCGAAAGCTACTGGTCGCAGCGCCCGGGAATCTGGAGCCACGGCGACCTGGTGGTGCGCCACGAGAACGGGGTCTGGGAAATCCGCGGCCGCAGCGACGACGTGCTGAAGATCGCGGGGCGCCGCGTCGGGCCGACCGAGATCGAGGAGGCCGCGCTGTCGGAGGGCCGCGTCGCCACCGCGGCGGCCATCGGGGTGCCCGATGCGAAGACCGGCCAGGCCATCGTGCTGCTCGTCGTCCTGAAACCCCAGGTCGCGGAAGACGCCGATCTGGCCGAGGCGCTGCGCGCGCATGTCGCGGGCAAGCTCGGCGCGGGGCTGCGCCCGCGCCGGGTGCTGATCGTCCCCGAGCTTCCGCGCACCCGCAACGGCAAGATCCTGCGGCGTCTCGCGCGCGGCGTTATCCTCGGCGAACCGCTGGGCGATCTCACCACGCTCGAGAATCCCGGCTCTCTGACAGCCCTTGGCGCCGTCGCCGCCGCGAACCCGCGCGCCTGAATCCGATCACGAAAGGAAAGTTCATGACCGATTGGCACCGCAACTACACCGAACTCAGTCTCGCCATGCTCGAAGACGGCGTTCTGCAGATCACCTTCGACCGCCCCGAGACGATGAATTCGATCGACCGCGCGACCCATTCCGAGCTGACCCGGATCTGGCTCGACATCGACAACGCGGCCGAGGTCGATGCCGTGGTCGTCACCGGCGCCGGCCGCGCTTTCTCGGCGGGGGGCGACTTCGGCTGGATCGAGGCGCTGACGAACGAGCATGCCGAGCGTGTCGCCAGTTGGCGCGAGACGCGCGACCTGGTCTACAACGTCATCAACTGCCGCAAGCCCGTCATCTCGGCGATCAACGGCCCGGCCGCGGGTGCGGGGCTCGTGGTCGCGCTGCTCGCCGATATCTCCGTCGTCTCGAAGACCGCCAAGCTCGTCGACGGCCATACCCGCCTCGGCGTGGCGGCGGGCGACGCGGCGGCGATCATCTGGCCGCTCCTGTGCGGCATGGCCAAGGCCAAGTACTATCTGATGACCTGCCGCCCGATCCTCGGGGAAGAGGCCGAACGCATCGGTCTGGTGTCGATGGCGGTGGAGCCCGACGAGGTTCTGCCGACCGCGCTCGGGATCGCGACCGAGCTCGCGAACGGTGCCACCGACGCGATCGCGTGGACGAAATATTCGATGAACAACTGGCTGCGCACAGCCGGGCCGACCTTCGACACGTCGACCGCGCTCGAGATGCTGGGCTTTGCCGGTCCCGAGGTCCGCGAAGGGGTCGCCTCGCATCGCGAGAAGCGGGCGCCGGATTTCCGCAAGACCAGGACTTGAGGAGCGAACGATGGAACTCGGACTAGAGAACAAGGCGGTACTGATCACCGGCGCGACCGGCGCCATCGGCAGCGAGATCGCCGACCGTTTCGCCGCCGAGGGCGCCAAGCCAATCCTAACGGCCCGCGACGGGGCGAAGCTCGCCGCGCTGGCGGAAGAGATGAAGCGCCGCCACGGCGCGCAATGCCGCGTCATTGCTGCCGATCTTGCCACCGAGGCCGGCCTCGAATCGGTGGCGAACGGTGCTGCGGGCGTCGATATTCTCGTCAACAATGCCGGTGCCATCCCGGCCGGCAACCTGCTCGACATCTCGATGGAGACCTGGCGCGCGGCCTGGGATCTCAAGGTTTTCGGCTACATCGCCCTGACGAAGCACTTTCTCAGGGCGATGGCCGACTCGGGCGGCGGGGTGATCGTGAACAGCATCGGCAGCGCCGGCGAGAGCCCGGATTTCGACTATGTCTGCGGCTCGACCGGCAATGCGGCGCTGATGGCCTTCACCCGCGCGGTCGGGGGCAGGAGCCTCGACATGGGCGTTCGCGTGGTCGGCATCAACCCTGGCGCGGTCGAGACCGAACGGTTGCGCAGCCTGCTCGAGACCCGCGCAAGGGAGGCCTATGGCGATGCCGGGGAATACCGCCGCTTCTTCGAGCGATACCCTGCCGGCCGGCCGGCGAAGGCGAGCGAGGTCGCCGACCTGATCGCGTTCGTCGCCTCCGAGAAAGGCGCCTACCTGTCGGGTACGATTCTGACCGTCGATGGCGGCATGGCCTCGCGCCGGTCGCTGTGAAGCGGGCGGGCCGGGGCCGGGGTGGTGTCCGCGAGGCGGGTCAAACGTCTTGCGCCCTTTCCGGCGCGCGGCGGCGGGCACTCCAGATGCACGCCGCATTCAAGAGAATTGGCGTGACCATGGCTCGACAAACGTGACACAGTTGGCCAGCGATATCTGAAAGCAGCCGTTTCGCGAATACCAAAGACCGCCGGTTTGTCCGGCAATCGAAGAAGAACCCAAAGCACACGTCGCCAGACGAACGCAAAAGAGACCCGACACACCTCGTGATGTTCCTGAAAGGTATCTGACATGCTCGGACTTGGATCGGCATGCACCGATTTCGATTTCGACGCGCCCGGCAAGCGGCGCGGTTTCATCGACGTTTCGTTCTCGGACAACGAGAACGCCTTCAGCTCCATCCGGGTACCGGTGGGGATCGTCGCCGGCGGATCGGGGCCCACGGTATTGTTGACGGCGGGCAATCATGGGGACGAATACGAAGGCCAGGCCATCCTTCACCAGCTCCTGCACCAGTTGAACCCGCAGGACGTGACCGGGCGCATGATCATGCTGCCGGCACTGAACACGCCGGCGGTTCAGGCCAGAACGCGGGTTTCGCCGCTCGATGGCGGCAACATGAACCGCAGTTTTCCGGGAGACCCTCGCGGCGGTCCGACGGCTGGCATTGCGGCCTTTGTCAGCACTCATCTGATTCCGATGGCCGATGTGGTGCTCGATTTCCACTCGGGCGGGACGGCAACGGAATATGTCGACTGCGCTTTCCTAGGTGTCGGCCCGGATGCAGAGCTCAACGCGGCCAATCTCGAGCTTGCCGAAACCTTCGGAGCGCCATTCACCATGCTCAGTTCGATTGACGGCACGGGCGGCGATTTCGATACGGCGGCGCATTGCCGGCGCACCCGGTTCCTGGCCTGTGAACTGGGCGGGCTGGGACGGTTTTCTCCGAATTCCTTTGCAACCGGATGGCAGGGGACTCGCCGCGTTCTTGACGCCCTTGGCGTCCTGCAAGGCAAGTCCCCGGCGCCGGCGACCAGGTTCATCGACGTGTCTTCAAAAGGCGGGTTCGCCACCGCAGCCCATCACGGGTTGGCGAAGTTGCATGTCTCACTCACCCAGGATGTCGGAAAGGGCGACCTGTTGGCCACGGTTTTCGATGCCCACAATTTCGGTCAGATCCTCGCGGAAATACCATCGGAAGAAGATGGAGTCGTCGCCATCGTCCGGCGAAATCCGATGGTCAGACCAGGAGATCACATCTGCAAGGTGATGCGGGAAATTCCACGCGACAAAGTGCTCTCGTAGGGTCGGGACTCGGGCTTGTCTCATGGCCGGAACACGACAGTTGCGGCGAGTGTGATCGCGTAGAGCAAGACCTCTGGGCGCCTGTCGTCACGGGTCGCTGGACGTCTCCAGCCTTTCAATCGGACAAACACGATCTCGATGCGGTTGCGGCGTGGTCTTGCCGCATAATTCGGCAACTGGCCGAGATCGCCCTTTTCCCGGACAGACCTGTCCCACGGCTTTCGCAACGGGTTTGCCGCGCGGTTTAGCGGTTCAGGCGGCAAGAAGCGGGCCGAACCGATGCCACCGGCACCGCACCGTCTCGTGGCAGATATCGCTGCCGTTCTCGTGAAACAGATTCTCGGCATTGCGAAGCCACAGCGGAAACGGGATGTACATCGGCACCGCTGGGCGGATGATCTCGCGGCCGGTTTCCAAGTATCCGAACGAACAGCGTCCGATCATTCGGCGACGACAATTCGCCGCCCGGCTCGCCTCGGGCCGGATGGCCCTGACAGGTCGCACAGTCAGTGAAAATGTACCGAAAACGTACCAAAATGGGAGAATGCTGGCAATAAGGTTAAATCCGGTGTGGATTTGGTAGACTCGGAACTCCAAGTGTGTAAAAAAATAATCACGCACGAAAAACCAAACGGGGACGCGGTGCACCAGATTTTCGTCGACGATCCCCGAAGAATACCGGAATCCGGGAACAAGCCCGGAGGCGATAATCCAGCAACAAGGGAGCATTGACATGGCCTACAGAAAGGGAATGAGCCGCAGGGATTTCTTCACGAAATCGTCTTTGACGATTGCCGCGGCAGCGGCGGCGGCCGGCGGAGCCGCCTTCGAGGTACCCAGTCTCATCGGACCGGCCGCGGCCCAGGGGAGCGAGCCGACCGGCGAGCCGCTCCACATCGGTTTTCTGGCCGCTCTCACCGGCCCTGACGCCGGCTGGGGCCTGCCGGGTCTGACCGGAAACCAGCTCTTCATCGACCGGGTGAACGCCGAAGGCGGCCTCAAGGTCGGCGATGAGCGGCGACCGCTGAAGATGTTCGCCTTCGACGACGAGGCGACCGGCAGCAAGGCGCTGCAGGGGGCCAAGGAACTGGTGCTGCAGAACGACGTGAAGTTCATCAGCGCCATCGGCGGCAACCCCGCGGATGCGACGCACCCCTACCTGACCAAGATGAAGGTGATCTACGCCAGCCTGATTTCGACCGACATCAAGCCCGACCGCCCCTATCTCATCGCCGGCGGCGACGTGACGCCCAGGATCGACATGCTGCGGCCCTTCTATCACCGTTTCGTCAATCCGAACCTGCATCGCTGGGCGGTGATTTCGCAGGACGACACGATCGGGCTGACATCGCAGGCATGGGAGGTCGGCTCGGCCCTGTCCGACGGATGGGAGGTCGTCTACGACGAGCATTACGCCATCGAGACGACGGATTTCGCCCCGGTCGTCACCGCCATGCTCGCCACCAATCCCGACGTGGTCAGCCTGAACCTGTCCTACCCCACCTTCGTGGTGCAGATCATCGAACAGCTCTACCTGCAGGGCTTCAAGGGTCTGATCTCGGCCAACTATCTGGATACGGAGTCGATCCTTCAGAAGGTTCCGCCGGAGTTTCTGGAAGGCGCGACCGACAGTTTCCCGCTGTTCGACGATCCCTGGTGGGGCTCGCCCTCGTGGCAGCACAATTTCATCGCGGACTGGATGGCCCGCTACGGCCCCGGCGCGCCCGAGGATGTGCACCGCGAGATCACCGGCATCGACTGGGATCACGTGATCACCCTCAAGGTCTGGGCCGAAGGCGTGACACTGGCCGGAACGATCGATCCCGACAAGGTGCTGGAGACGATGCGGGCACAGGAATCGATCCCGAGCATTCTCGGGCCGGCGACGATGCGCGGAAAGGACATGTGGGGGATCGACAACATGATCTCTCCGCCCATCCCGATCAACGAGGTCCGTCACGGGACCAAGCGCGTTCAGGCGCAGATCCGCTTCGAGGACTGGTTCGAATCCCGCAAGGAAGACATCATCAAGGTCGTCGAGGAAAAGGGCCAGATGCATTACCAGCGCTGACGCGGGCGCCGGGACATCTGAACGCACCGACAGGCGCGGCGATGCCGCGCCTGCCCAGACACGCCACGCGCGCATGCGGTCAAGATCATGGATAGATCATGGATTCAGCCACACTCTTCCAAACCTTCGCCAACTCCATCGTCGCCGGGTCGATCTATGCGGTGATCGCCGTCGGACTGGCGATGGCATTCGGGGTGATGAAAATGGCGAACTTCGCTCACGGCGAGTTCTTCATGGTAGGCGCCTATACGGTCTACGTGTTCTACGCCCTGATGGGGTGGCCATTCCCGGCCGCGGTCATCATGGCGATTCCGGTTGTCGCGCTTCTTGGCGTGCTGACCGAGCGGTTCATCTTCAGGCCGACGCGGGAAAACGTGCTCGCGGGGTTCATGGCTACCGCCGGGCTTGCGTTCATATTGCAGGTTCTCGTCGGTCAGATCTGGGGCGTGGGTCTGATGAGATCGGTGCCGACGCCATACATGGGCGCGATGGAACTGGCCGGCGCAAGAATCGGATGGCAGCGCGTGCTGGTCATTCCGTCGGCGGCGGTGATGCTGCTCGCGCTGTGGTATTTCCTGCATCACGTGAAGGCCGGAAAGGCCCTGCGCGCCTGTGCGCAGGATCCCGAGACCGCGCGGCTCCAAGGCATCAACATCAACAGGATGACCATGCTGGCCATGGCGATCTCCGGCGCTCTTGCCGGGCTTGCCGGGGCGCTAATGGCCCCGATCCATCCGGTCACGCCCTATATGGGGCACAGTGTCATCCTGACCGCGTTCATCGTCGTGGTGATGGGGGGGATGGAAAGCATCGCCGGGGCGATCCTGGCCGCCATCCTGCTTGGCTTCATTCACACCTTCGTCACCACGGTTTCGGACGCGATCACCGCTCAGATGGTCGGCGTTGCCTGCATGGCGGTCGTCCTGATCGTCAGACCTCAGGGCTTGCTCGGACGGGTTAAGGCATGACACGCACGAACTGGACATTCGCCGCATTTCTGGCCGTCGTGCTGGCGGGGGCCTGCGCGGCGCCATATGTGGTCGGGCCCTACACAGTGGAAATCCTGATCATCTTCATGATCAACCTGATCCTTGTGAGCAGCTACAGGATTCCGGCAATGACCGGCGACTGGACCCTGTCGCACGTGGTGATGATGGGGGTGGGCGCCTACACCACGGCGCTGATTTCCAAGCATTGGGAGCTTTCCATTCTGCTCACCATTCCGCTGTCGGCGGTTGTCGCCGGGATCGTCGGCTACGTCATCGTTCTGCCGATGATCCGCACGCGCGGTTTCGGGTTCTTCATTGCCTCCTTCGCGATCGGCGAATTCGTGCGGCTGACATGGGTGAAGTTCCGCGACGTGTTCGGCGGGCCACGGGGAATGATCGGCATCCCCAACGGCGAGATCTGGGGGATCGACCTGTTCTTCGCAACGCCCTACTACTTCTTCGTTCTCGTCATCGCCCTGATGTGCCTGACGGTCATGTACCGAATCGACAGATCGCGGATCGGGAGCACCTTCGTCGCGATCTACAAGGACGAGGAACTGGCCGAGGCCATAGGGATCAACGTGCCGCGCTACCGCGCGCTCGCCTTCGCCACCGGGACCTTCTTCGCCGGCGTCGCGGGGGCGCTTTTGGCGCACCGCCTCGGCGCGGTCGATCCGAAGAACTTCGACATCAATACGATGGTCTACCTGATCATCTGGATCGTGGTCGGCGGGACCGGCACTTTCTGGGGGCCGATCGTCGGGCTTATCGTCATGACCTTCGCCTTCGAATGGTCCCGCCCGCTTCTGGAATGGCGGCCGCTGTTGTTCGGCGGGGTTCTCATCTTCTTCCTGGTGTTCCTGCCGGGCGGGCTGGAAAGCCTTTGGGGCAAGCTGCGCGACCGGCTTGCGTCGCTCGGCGGTGGCGGCGGCTCGGGGTCGTCGGCCACGGCCCGCGAATGAGCTGCGAAACATGACGGCTGAAGATTTCGAAGGAGTGGCGCAATGGCCTTGCTAGAGATCAAGGGACTGACGAAACGCTTTGGCGGCCTGGTCGCGGTGAACAACGTCGATCTTTCGATCGAACGCGGAGAAATCCGCGGGATCATTGGCCCCAACGGCGCCGGCAAGACGACGCTGTTCAACCTGGTCAGCGGCGCGCTTTCGCCGACGTCGGGCACCATCACCTTTGACGGCAAGGTGGTGTCGGGCAAGAAACCCAGCCATATCGCCCGGGCGGGCCTTGTCCGCACCTTTCAGCGCAACGCCCTGTTCCCGACCTATACCGTGCTGGAAAACGTCATGCTGTCGCGCCATACCCGGACCGACGAGAGCCTTCTCAAGGCCATTCTCGGGACGGACAGGCGCGACGAAGAGAAAAACCTCGTACGCAGCCGGCAAATCATCGAGTTCCTGGAGTTGACGAAATACGAAAACGACCTGGCCGAAAACCTCTCTCACGGGCACCAGCGTATCCTCGGGATCGCCAACGCACTGGCGGTCGAGCCGAAGCTGATCATGCTGGACGAGCCGGTTGCGGGCATGAACCCGACCGAAACCGCGATGGTCACCGACCACATCCGGCGTCTGCGCGACGACTGGAACATGACCGTCGTCCTAGTCGAGCACGACATGCGCACGGTGATGGAGACCTGCGAATACCTTTCGGTCATAAATTTCGGGGAACTACTGACTGAAGGCAGGCCGGAGCAGGTCTCCGAGAATCCCGAGGTGATCGAAGCCTATCTGGGATCGGAAGAAATCGAACTTTGACGCTGGCGCTCGACAATTGACGGCGAGGATTGAACACACATGCTGAGCTTGAAGGACATCTGGGCGCATTACGGGTCGGTCGCGGCCGTCAAGGGCGTTTCGCTCGAGGTCGATGAAGCCGAGATCGTGACGCTCATCGGTGCGAACGGTGCCGGCAAGACAACGACCATGCGGACGATCTGCGGGTTGCACAAGCCCACCAGCGGCGAGATCCTTTTCGAGGGGCAACGCATACACGGCCTCGAACCGGAACGGATCAACGCTCTCGGGATCGCCATGGTGCCCGAAGGGCGGCGCGTCTTTCCGCAGCTCACGGTCATGGAAAACCTCGAAATGGGAGCGTATCTGAGAACCGATTCCGCCCAGTTGAAGACCGATCTCGACGAGATTTTCGAGCATTTCCCGATACTCGAGGAACGGCGGAAACAGTTCGCCGGCACCCTGAGCGGCGGCCAGCAACAGATGCTCGCCATGGGGCGCGCCCTGATGTCCGGGCCGAAGGTGCTGTTGCTGGACGAACCATCCCTCGGGCTGTCGCCCCTCATGACCCAGCAGATTGCGAAGATCGTGAAACAGCTCAACGAAATGGGCCGCACGATCGTCCTGGTCGAGCAGAACGCCCGCCTTGCCTTTCTGCTGGCCAAACATGCCTATGTGATGGAAATCGGACGCATCTCGATGTCCGGGCTCGCGTCGGATCTGAAAGACGATCCGAAAGTGCGCGAGACCTATCTGGGCGTCTGAAGCCCCCCTTCAACCGGGGACTGGCTGCAAAGAACTCCATCCGAATTCGCGGGCGTTTTCGAGGGGAGCACATAATACCGGAAACCCCCCCCGCCATCAGCGAAAGCGGACGGGGCGGCCTCGGGGTGATCCGAGCACCTCGTCCTCGCGCATGACCACGCTGCCCCGGATCACCGTCATGACCGGCCAGCCGGTGACGGTCATGCCCGAGAACGGGCTCCAGCCGCAGGGGGAGGCGATCCAGTCGTCCTCGATCCTGCGGCGCCTCTTCATGTCGACGAGGGTGAAGTCGGCATCATAGCCGGCGGCGAGCCGTCCCTTGCCGACGATGCCGTAGACGCGAGCCGGCCCCGCCGCCATCAGATCGGCCAGCCGCGCCAGCGATAGCCGCCCGGCGGAGACGTGATCGAGCATCACCGGGACGATGGTCTGGACGCCGGTCAGGCCGGCAGCGCAATCGGGCCAGGGCCGTTCCTTGGCGGCGCGCGAATGCGGCGCATGGTCGGAGCCGACGGTATCGACCAGTCCGTCGCGCAACGCCGCCCAGCAGGCATCGAAGTGGCGACGGTCGCGGATCGGCGGGTTCATCACCGCATAACCGCCCAGCCGGTCATAGCAGTCGGGGCCGATCTGGGTCAGCTGGTTGACCAGCACTTCGACGCTGGCGATGTCGCGGTGATCGCGTAGCAGGTCCAGCTCTTCGGCGGTCGAGACATGCAGGATATGCGCCGGGCGCCCGGTCCTGCGCGCCAGCGCCAGGATGCGCCGGGTTCCCAGCGCGGCGCATTCGACATCGTGCCAGTCCATGTGCCTCCGGTGCGGTTCGCCGCTACGGAACATCCGCCGGCGCGCCTGCAGCCTCGGCTCGTCCTCGCTGTGATAGGCGATGGTCCGGCGCCCGGCGCGCATCACGCGTTCCAGCGCGGCATCGTCGTCGACCAGCAGTTCGGGCCGTGTGCTGGCCGCAAAGACCTTGATGGCGCAGACCCCATCGGCGGCCTCCAGCGCGGCGAGATCGGCGACATTTCCCTTGGTGCCGGCGACATAGAGGCCGATGTCGCACCAGCTTTCCCGCGTGGCATGGATGCGCTTTTGCGCCAGCCGGTCGAGGGTATCGATGGCGGGGTCGGTGTTGGGCATGTCGAAGACCGCGCAGAGCCCGCCCAGGACCGCCGCGCGGGTGCCCGTGTTCATGGTTTCGACCGCGGGGTCGCCGGGATCGCGCAGATGCACATGCGAGTCGATGAGGCCGGGCAGGATATGCAGGCCGGAGGCGTCGATCACGGAATGCGCGTCGGCCCTGGCGGTCACCGCGAGGCTGGCGATGCGCCCGTCGCGAACGCCGATGTCGGCCGCCTCCTCGCCCCAGGGAAACACGCAAGTTCCGCCGCGCAGGATGATGTCGAATCGCATCGCCTTTTCCTTCAGCCGGCCAGCCTTTCGTGTCCGCCGCGTCGAGCAGAGCCGTACCCTGTCGAGATGCCGGTCAGAGTGGCACATATATGGACGAAGGCAATAGGTCGGACTATGGTTTTCATGCTATGAGTATCGAGCCAAGTGATATCACCCTGCGTCAGCTTGAAATTCTGCGCGCCGTCATCCGGTGCCGGACGACGGTCGCCGCCGCCAGCCAGTTGGGCCTGTCGCAACCTGCGGTCAGCAACGCCATCAAGATCATGGAATCGCGGCTTGGTTTCGCCCTCTTCGAGCGCATCAACGCCCGGCTTTACCCTACCGAGGAGGCGGCGACGCTCTATCGTGAATCAGAGCCGATCTTCTCGACCCATGCCATGCTCAGGATGCGCATCCAGGATCTCAAGGAGACCCGCGCCGGGCTCTTGCGGATCATGGCCACGCCGCCGCTGGGCTATTCGATTATCCCGCCGGCGCTGAAACGATTTCTCGTCAACCGATCCAAGGTGCGGGTTTCGTTCGATGTGCGCCGCTACGACGGCGTTCTGGAAAGCGTCGAGAACAACATCGCCGAACTCGGTTTCGTGCTGGGGCTGGCCGACGCCTCGGTGGTCAACAGCGAGGTGCTGCATCACGGCAGCATGGTGTGCGTGTTCAGGCCCGACCATCCGCTGGGCGCGCGCGAGGTGATCGCGCCGCAAGATCTTGTCGGCGAAAACCTGATCGCGCTCGAGCGCACCGCCCATCTCGGCGCCGCCGTGCGCCGGAGCTACGAAGCCGCGGGCGTTGCGCTCGACTACGTGATCGAGGTCCGTTATTGCAACACCGCCTGTGTGTTGGCCGAAGCCGGTCTCGGTGTCGCCATAGTCGATCCGTTCACGGCGCTTTGCCCGGATCGCTACGACCTCGTGGTGCGCCCGTTCGAGCCGCGCACGGACGCCATCGCTTCGGTCATCTGGTCGCGCACGCGGCCGCTGTCGCGGCTCGCAAGTGCCTTCATCAATCAGGCACGCGCGGCTGCCGCCGGGGCACGCCCGGCGCTGTCACTGTCCACGTCCGGCAGTACTACCACATGACGTCGCCGCCATTGGGAGAGACGCTCTGACCGATCATGAACGAAGCCTCGTCCGAGGCGAGATAGACATAGGCCCAGGCCACCTCCTCGGGGGTGCCCACCCTCCTGATCGGTAGGCTGTCGATTTTCCATTTGGCCCATTTGGGATCGCCCGAGCGCCACATCGGCGTGTCGGTCGGGCCGGGGCAGACGATATTGACCCGCACCCCTTGCGGCGCCACCTCCTGCGCGACCGAGACCGACAACGCGATCACCGCGGCCTTGGAGGCGCAGTAGAAGCTGTTCCCCGGCGCCGGCTTGTGGGCCAACTGCGACGACGTGTTGATAATCGAGCCCGAGCCCTGCGCGATCATGATCGGTAGGGCGTGCCGCATGCCGTGGCTCACCCCGCGCAGATTGATGTCGAGAATGTCGTCCCAGGTGTCGGCCTCCTGCCCGACAAAGGGGCGCTTGGGCACCGAGATGCCGGCGTTGTTGACCAGGATATCGAGCCGGCCGAACCGGTCATGGGCGCGGGAGATGGCCGCCCGCACGTCGTCCTCGCGGCGCACGTCGACCTGCGCGGTCATCGCCTGCCGCCCGGTGGTGCGCATTTCGTCCGCGAGACTTTGCAGCGCCTCGTCGTGGCCGTGATCCGCGACAAGCACGTCCGCGCCTTCCTGCGCGAAGAACCGCGCAACGCAGCGTCCGATGCCGGTGGCGGCGCCGATGATGACCGCCGTCTTGCCGTCTAGCCTGTTCATGTATTCCGATCCTTGTCGTTCGGGTCCTGTCCTTCCGCCGGGTGCCGCCGGCGCCAGTGCCGCGCCAGATCCAGGCGGCGGCAGAGCCAGACATCGGGATGTGCCGACAGGTAGTCCAGGAACAACTCCAGTGCACTGGCGCGCGCCGGGTGTCCCATGATCCGGGTATGCAGGCCCACCGACATCATCCTGGGCTGGGTCGCGCCCTCGCGGTAGAGCATGTCGAAGCTCTCCTTGAGAAACTCGAAGAATTGCCGGCCGGTGGAAATGCCGCCGCGAAAGAACTTGGTGTCATTGGTCAGCTGCGTATAGGGAATCACCAGGTGGCTGGTGTTGCCGACCTTCGTCCAATAGGGCAGCTCGTCATTATATGCGTCGCTGTCATAGACGAACCCGCCATGTTCGACCAGGAGTGCGCGCGTATTCACGCTGGGTGCATAGCGGCAATACCAGCCCGCCGGCGGAGCGCCGGTCATGCGCGCGATGCTGTCATGGGCGGCATGGATGGTGCGCCGCTCGGTGTCGCGGTCCATGTTCTGATGCCGTTCCCACCGCAGTCCGTGTGCGCAGACGTCGTTCTGTCCCGAGGCGATGCCCTCGCGGATGGCTTCGGCGATGCCGGGAACCCGCTCGAGCGCGCGGGAACAGGCAAAGAAGGTGGCCGGCGTCCGGTGTTGCCGCAAGATGCGCAGTAGCCGCCAAAAGCCGACCCGGCTGCCGTATTCGAACATCGATTCCGCCCCGAGGTCGCGGCCCACGAACCCGCCCGATCCGCCCTCGGTGAGGCCGGACTCGGTTGCAGGGTCGCCATCTGGCACCGACGGTTCGGCGCCTTCCTCGACATTGACGACGATATTGACGGCGATGCGCGCGCCGCCCGGCCAGTCGGGGTCGGGCGGCGTGCGGCCGTAGCCGGTGAAGTCACGGAGCAGTGGGGGAATATCAGTCATCGCGGGCCTCCGGCGCAAGGATCAGGTCGGCATCGAGGGGACGGATTTCGGTGTCGCGTCCGTCCGCCAGGCGGTGAATGAATACCACAGCCGGCATTGGCGCACCGTCGCTGGCCATGCCGAGATGCCAGGTGCCCTCGTCAAGGATGACGCACTGGCCGGGGCAAACGCGGAATGCGTGCAGGTCCCTCGCGCGCGGTCGTTCCAATTCGGCGGCGGCCACCACCGCGACCAGAGGTGCGGACCCGAGCGGGATGAACGCCTGTACCGAGTATGGGTGGCGTTCGATACGGGGCTTGTTCAGCGGGCCCTCGGGGCGGCCGGGCAGGGTGATCAGATTGAGCGTCGGTTCGCCTTCGGGCCCTGCCGCACCGGTGCGACGCAGCGGCAGCGCCGCGCGGCCTGCGCCCGGCGGCACCGCCACCAGGTGGCCGAAAGGCGCGAACCCGTTGGCATCGGCTTTGCGAAGCGGCAGCGCAAAGGCGCCCCGAGGCAGGCCGCATCCGTTCACCGCCGGCCTCAGAACAGTTTCGAGGGCAGCCATGTCGCGACCGCCGGGACATAGATCAGCAGGATCAGGAACAGGAACATCGCCAGGACGAACGGAATGATGCCGCGATAGACATCGGTGACCGGACCTCTCTGGATGCGGATATTCTGCACCACGAACAGGTTCAGGCCGACCGGAGGCGTGATCAGCGCCAATTCCATCAGCACCACGATGAAGATGCCGAACCAGACCGGATCGAAACCGAGATGGGTGATCAGCGGAAAGACCACCCCTATCGTGGTGACAAGCATCGCCACCGCCTCGAGAAAACAGCCCAGCACCAGGTAGAACGCGACCAGCAGCCAGATCGTGCCGGTCGGTCCAAGACCGATCTCGGCGATCCAGCGGGCCAGTGCCTGCGGTGCGCCGACCAGGCTGAGCTGGAAGTTCAAAATGAAGGCGCCGATGATGACCAGAAGGATCATCGAGGTGGTGCGGATCGACGACAGGAAGGCGTCGTGCAGCAGCCTGATCGACAGCCTGCGGTTCAATGCCGCCAGGGCAAGGGCCGCCACGATGCCCATCGCCGCGGCCTCGGTCGGGGTGGCGATGCCCAGATAGATGCTGCCCATGACGACCAGGAACACGAACAGAACCGGCAGGATGTTCAGCAGCGAGTGGATGCGTCGCGCCCAGGTCACCCTGTCCTCTAGCTGTTCGGCGCGCTGGCCCTTTGCCAGAGCGATCGCCATGACCACCCCCGACATGATGGTGGCCAACAGGATGCCGGGTATGATCCCGGCCACGAACAGCCTGCCGATCGAGGTGTTGGTCAGGGCGCCATAGATGATCATGTTGATCGATGGCGGGATCAGGATGCCCAGCGTTCCACCCGCGGCGATCGAGCCCAGCACCAGCTTTTGGTTGTAGCCCAGCCGCAGCAGGGGCGGTTGCGCGACGGTGCCGATGGTGGCCGCGGTCGCCACGCTCGATCCCGAGGCGGCGGCAAAGAGCGCGCAGGTGGCGATATTGGCGTGGATCAGCCCTCCGGGCAGCCAGTCCACCCAGATCGCCAGCGAGCGATACATGCGGTCGGCGACACCGCTGCGCGACAGAATCTCGCCCATCAGGATAAAGAGCGGAATCGCCACCATGATGTACGAGTTCATCGTGCTCCACAGGATGCCCCCGGCGACCTTGGGCAGCACGCCCAGCCCCAGCAGGTCGCTGCCAAACGCGATCAGCACCATCGCCGCGGCGACATGGATGCCGGCGGCCAGCAGCAGCAAGATCGCCGCAAAATAAAGCAGGGCGTTCACAGGGGGTCATCCTTGTCGTTGTCGCCCGCGCGCCGGTGGAATGCGCCGAGTTCGCGAGACACCTCTTCCTCGACGCTCTCGCTGCCCAGCCGGTCGCGCACGAAATCCCAGTCGCCTCGGACCAGAGCCAGCGCACAGCGCAATGCCAGTACCAGACACAACAGCGCGAAGAGCGCGATTCCCCCCACCCAGAGCGCCTGCGGCACCACCAGCGGCGTTCGCAGCGGGGTGTTGGACAGCGCCTCGTACCGGACCGTCTCCATCAGCACCGTCGATGAAAGCCAGACCAGCAACAGCGCCGCGGCCAGCAACGCCAGCATCGCCAGCATGTCGACAAATGCCTGGGCCGCCGGGCCAAGCGCCGCGCGCACGATCTCGATACGGATGTGCGCGCGTTCGACAAGGGCATGGGAAAATCCGATCGCCGCGACGATCGCCAGGATATAGCCGCCGTACTCGTCGACGCCCTGCAGGCTGATGTTGAGGTATTTCCGGGTGAGCGCCGAAATCACGGTGACGACGGCCAGCCCCAGAAACAGCCATCCGCCGGCAAGGCAGAGGACCCGGATGAACCGGGCGGCCGTGGTATCGAACCTGTCGTTCATCGCGTTGCCTCGTCGGATTTGCGCACCGAGCAGTCGGGCGGGGCGCTCGCCAGGGGCGTTCCAGTCGGCCCGGCAGTCGGGCGCCGTGCGTTCGCATTCGCCGATCCAGCTGGGCAGGATCGCTTCGCGCAGCACCTCCTGCATCTTGGCGCGGCCCTCCGGCGTGATTTCGAGCAGTTGCATGTCGCCCGGAACGCCGTCCGTGCAGGTTTCGGCGCCGATATTGCAGTCGATGCCGTCCTGGTGGCTATCGACGCTCATGCCCCACAAGCCCGCCTCCAGCTCTTTCATCTGCGCGCTCAGGGCGTCCTGCTGTTCGGGCGTCAGCTTGTTCCAGAAATCCAGGTGGACGGCATGGATGGCCATGCCGGCGCCGCCGAGCGGAACGGGATAGAGCGTGTCCGTCACTTCCGCCCAGCCGTTGACGTTGCCATAGACGCTGCCCGTGGCGCCGCAATCGACCACGCCCTGCAGCAGCGCCTGATAGACCTCGGGTCCCGAGATCGTCACCGAAGCCCCGCCGAGGTAATCGACGGCGGCGGCGGAGAAGGCACTGGAAACCCGTACCTTTTTGCCTTTCAGGTCTTCAAGCCCGGAGATGTCGCCCTTGCAGTACAGGATCTGCGGCGGATACGCCCAGACCGCCATCAGTTTCGCGTTGTAGCGCTCCTGCAGACGGGCGTCCATGACCGGCGAATAGGCATCGATCTGTTTGCGCAACTCGTCGAACGAGAGCGACAGCCCGGGCAGGTCGGCGCCCATGAACAGCGGATCGTCGCCGCTGACATGCGCCAGCTGGATCGAGACGATGTCGAAAACGCCGGTGCCCAGGGTGCGCAGCGCCTCGAATCCGGTCATGCCCAGCTCGTCGATGGTGCGGAACTCCGCTGAAAACATGTCGTCGGTCCGCTCCGGGATGCTGGCCCAGAATGGCTTTTCCAGATCCTGCTGCTGCGGTTGGTTCCCGTACCAGCCCAGGACACGCATATCCACATCCGCCGCCAGCGCCCCTTGCGCGGCGCCGAGAAACAGGGCGAGGCTGGACCAGAGACCGATCCTGGATGCTACTTTGAAACGCATTGATTTCCTCCAGTACAGCGCCGGAAAAACCGGCGGTTTTCGGGACAAGGCAGACATGCGCTAGAACCTCCCCGCGCGACTGCTTGCGGCGACAATCGGATCATGCCGCCTTCGGAAAAGGTACTCAGTCAAAAACAGGAGTCGCAATAACTTTGATATAAAGAAACAGGTCATTCAATAATTAGGAATGATAAATCCCCGGGCGAAAGCTGTCCCGGCATTGCGTTGGACGCGGCGGGCCGGCGTCTCGCGCCGAACCGATTGCAATTGCCTGGCAGAGGATGTCGGCGCAGGTCAGCACTGGTGCCGAACGCCGCCCCGAGACCGTGCCGGCGAGCCGCCGCCGCAACCGGGCCGGCGGGAAATGCCTTGTCGCGGACCGGATGATCTCCGGGCTGGTTCTGAAACAACGAAAAGGGCTGCGCTCGGTCATGGCGACAAGCTACGCCGCCACTTCGGCCCGCTCAAGCCGGTCTTCTTGACACCGCCACTTTGTTGAATTGTGCGCGGCCTCGGTTTCGCGTAGGGTTCTTGCGCGACTTTCGAAGGGCGAGTGGAAATGCATCTGCAAGGCGAAACGGACCCGATCGCTGCCCGGATCGGTGGGGACCGGATTTATACCGCGCTGCAACGGCTTGACCCGTGTCCGCGCGTCCGGACCTTGCGGCGCGGCACAACGATCGTGCATCAGGACGACCCCGCGACGCATTCCATGCTGCTGCTGGACGGATGGGTCGCGCTGTCCAAGATGCTCGCCGATGGCGAATTCCAGATCATCGACATCATGCTTCCCGGCGATTTCGCACTCATCGGCGCGAAGCACGCCCCGGTCGCGGCCTGTTCGGTCGAGGCGCTGAGCGATGTGCGCTTCGTCGAGATCGGCGCCACGGCGGCCAATGGCGGCGCAGAGCGCATGGATGAGCTGCGCGAGTTTCTCGCCGCCGAAATCGTGGTGACGCAGGCGCGCACTTCGGAACTGCTGCTGCGCCTGGGCAAGGGGGCGGCGGCGACCCGTGTCGCCTATGCGCTGCTCGAGTTCTACGTTCGGCTCGACGCGATCGGGCTGGTCCGCGATGGCGCCTGTTTCGATTTTCCGTTGACGCAACAGCAGCTTGGAGACTTTGTCGGACTGAGCAGCGTTCATGTGTGCCGGACGCTGCGGCGGTTCGAGCGCGCCGGGATCGTGTCGCACCCGGCCAAGGCGGTTCTTCGCCTCGACGACATCGATGCGCTGTGCGGGATCGCCGAGGTCGACCTCGATGAGTTGCGCAACACCATCCTCGTGCGCCGGGATCGCAACATCAACGAAGTTCGACAACCTCTCCCAGTGTCTGGCCAGCGAGTTCCTCGCTGACGTCGTTGGCGATGTCGCCCAGCGACAGCACGCCGCAGACCGCGCCGGAATCGTCCAGCACCACGAGACGACGGATCTGTCTGTCGCCCATCAGGTTGGCCGCCTCGCGCACACTCTGCGAGGCGCGGCAGCTGACGATATCGCGCGTCATGATGCTCTCGACGCTGGCATCTCCCGCCACCAGCGGCGCCCAGCGCACCGCGATGTCGCGATCGGTGATCAGCCCGACCGGCCGGCCGTCTTCGCAGACCGGCAGAAAGCCTAGCCCGCGTTCCTTCATCATCGCGGCGGCGGCGCGGACCGAGGTCTTCGGCGAAATGGTCGAAACCGGCCTGCGCATGACGCGTTCCACACGGAATTCGTTCATCGTTACGATGCCTCGACATGCCTTGCGCACACCATAGTGCAGAGCCGGCAGACGAGGGTTGACCGGGGTTAACCCAGGGGGGCGTCCGGGCAGCGCCCGGGCGGTGCCGTCAGCGGACAGCGAGCGCGATCAGCTCGGCTCCCCGTCCTCCGTGCCGGTCTGCGCGCGCCTGCGCTTAAGCGCCTCGAAGCCGATGATTACGTCCTGCAACTCGGCGGTGATCTCGCTTTGGCGCACGATCCGCAATTCGCCGGTCAGTTCCTGCAGACGGTCCTCGACCGACCGTTCGGCCTGCTGCATCCGCGCCAGCCGCGCGGCGTTTTCGGTCACCAGTGCCTCGGCGGCGGCGCGAAAGAGTTCGGCGAAAAGATAGCCGCGGATCAGCGCCGACAACAGTTCCGGTGCGGGCATCCGGAACATCGGCCGGCTGCGCGATGTCCAGCCGCGCGCGGCGAGATCGTCGAGCAGCGCGCGGTCGAGCGGCAGGAGCCATCGCCGGACCGGCTCCTGCCGGCCATGCGGCGCGCGTGACATGAAGACCAGCGAGACCGGACCGGCGATGGCGCCGGCCCCGTGCCGCATATCGTCCAGCAGCGTGATCAGGTCGGCCGCAAGCCGTCCCAGCCCCCCGGCGGAGGCCGGCGGGAGCAGCGTCGCTGCGGGGACATGGCCGAGTGCGGTCAGGGCATCCTCCATCTGCGCGCCGACGCAGACCACGCGCGCGGCCCCGGCATCCCCGACCGCTTCGTGCAGGTGGCCGGCTACGATCTCGTTGTAGTTGCCGCAAAGGCCGTGATCGGAGCCGAGCACGATGGCGATGGGCGGACCCTTGCCCGCCGGCACGACGGGGAGCGCGCCCCGGCTCTCGACGAAGGCGTGAAAGGCCATGAGCACCACCTCGCGGTAGGCGCGCATCGCGTCGGCAGCCTGCTCATAGGGTGTGGCATTGATCGCCGACATGGTCTTCATCGTGCGCACGATGCCGCGAATGCCGCGCATCGTCTCGGTCCGGTGGGTCAGCAGCTCAAGCGTCTGGGCCATCTTCCGCCTCCGTTTCGACGAGCTCGGCGAGCGCCGCGCGTGCCATTGCCACCAGCGCCTTGCGGGTTTCGTCATCGAGCGGCCGTTCCTCGGCGAGGAGTGCTGCCACACCACCATCATCACGGCAGATCGCGGCGCGCACGCCAAGGCTGGCCCTTGCTGCCTCGGCCTCGGTCATGCCATCGAAGAGCCCCGCCATCGCCGCCACCAGCACCGCCAGCTGTTCGGACGCCGGGATCGGTGCGCGCTCGGGCTGGCGCAGCGCCGCGCGCACCGCCGCGCCGCGGGCGAGCCGGGCGCGGGTGTCGTCGTCGAGCCTCGTGCCGAAGCGGGCAAAGTCCTCGAGTTCCTCGAATTGCGACAGCGTGACGCGCAGGTTGCCCGCCACGGCGCGAAAGGCGGGGGCCTGCGCCCTGCCGCCGACGCGGCTGACGGAGATGCCCAGATCGACAGCGGGAAACTGGTTCTTGCGAACCAGCCGGGGCGAGAGATAGATCTGCCCGTCGGTGATCGAGATGAGGTTCGTGGGGATATAGGCCGACAGGTTCTCGGCCTGGGTCTCGACCACCGGCAGGGCGGTGATCGACCCCGCGCCCTGCCGGAACTGCCCGGCGCGTTCCAAGAGCCGCGCATGAACATAGAAAATGTCGCCCGGATAGGCCTCGCGTCCCGGCGGGCGGCGCAGAAGCAGCGACAATTCGCGGTACGCGCGGGCGTGATGCGTCATGTCGTCGAGCGTCAGCAGCACGTCGCGTCCCTGGGCGGCAAAGCTCTCGGCCATGGTCATGGCGGCGAAGGGGGCGACATGCGCGAGGCCCGGCGCGTCCTCGTCGCCGGCGGTGACGATCACGGTGCGCTCCATCATGCCGCCCTCGCGCAGCGCCCCGATCACCTTGGCCACGGCGTCCCCGCGTTGGCCGATGGCGCAGTAGATGCAGACAACGCCCGTCCGCGCCTGGTTGAGCATCGTATCGACCGCGATCGAGGTCTTGCCGGTCTGCCGGTCGCCGACGATCAGTTCGCGCTGCCCGAGCCCCACCGGCACGGCGGCATCCACCGCGGTCAGCCCGGTGGCGAGCGGGCGGGCCACCGGCGCGCGCTCGAGGATGCCCGGCGCCTCGGCCTCGACCGGGTGGAGCGCGGTTGCGGCAGGCGCCTCGCGCCCGTCGAGCGGCCGGCCCAGCGCATCGACGACGCGGCCGAGCAGCGCCGGACCCACCGGCACGCTCAGGACGCGGCCGGTGCGGCGCACGTCCTCGCCCGGGCGCACCTGCTCGGAGGGCCCCAGCAGTACGACCCCCAGCCGCCCAGGCTCGACGTCGAAAACGACGCCGGCGATGCCCGAGGCGAAGATCAGCGTCTCGTCGGCCAAAGTGCGGGCGAGGCCGGTGACGATGGCGATACCATCGCCGACCTCGGCGACGCGGCCCAACTCGGCGAGACGCGGGGCAGGCGGCCGAGCGTCAAGCAGTGCCTGCAAGAGGTCCGTGGCGGTGGGTGGCGGCGCGACGTCAGGCGGCATCGGTCTGTCGCGCGCGGCCCGTGCGCCCCGTCCGGCCGATCCGGTCCTCGAGCATGGCCTCGAGCCCGTCGAAATAATCCGCGACGGTCCAGCCCACCTGTGCGCCACCCACCCGCAGGCTGAGCCCGGGCGAGAGCGCGGGATCGGTCTGAAACCGCAGCCTCGCACCGGGCAGGATCGGCGCCAGCGCCTCGCGCAGCCGCGCCTGCGCATCCTCGGGCAGCGGATCGCGGGTCAGCGCCACGGCTTCGGGATTGTCGCCCGCGGCGGCGGCGATCTCGTCACGGCGCCGGGCCAGTTGCGCCGCCGCATGCGCGACGATGCGGCGTTCCAGCGACTCGTCGGCAAGATCCGCCACCGCCTTGCGCGCCAGCGCCAGGATTGCTTCGGCGCCCTCGCGGTTGAGCTCGGCGGTGAAACGCTCGACCTCCTCGGCGCGCTCGGTCTCGCGCTCGGCGCGGACGCGGGTGAGTTCCTCGCGTGTCTCTGTGAGCATCGCGGCGCGCTCGGCCTCGGCCGCCCTTTGCGCCTCGGCCAGGATGTCGGCACGGCTGGCGCGCAGTTTCCCGATTTCGGCCTCGTACTCGGCCGCGCGCGCCTCGCTGGCGCGCCGCACCTTTTCCGCCTCGCCCATGCGCGCGGCGATCTCGGCCTCGCGCGCGTCGATTCCGTCGAGGATCGGGCGGTAGAGAAAACGCTTGAGCAGCCAGATCAGGACCAGGAAATTGGCGATCTGCGCCGCGACCGTGATCCAGTCGATCGACATCCCGTCAGCCCCCGGCGGCCTGTCCTGCCGCCTGAAGCGCCGCGGTCCAGAACGGGTTGGCGAAGATCAGGATCATCGCCACCACAAAGCAGTAGATCGCCGTCGATTCGATCAT
>CAZNMK010000004.1:0-4484 GCA_964574045.1 uncultured Roseovarius sp.
CCAACCCGATCGCCTGCATCCTCAGCTTCGCCATGGCGCTGCGCTATTCCTTCGATGCGGGCGACGAGGCGACGCGGCTGGAACGGGCGGTGGAACAGGTGCTGGCCCAGGGAGTGCGCACCGCAGATCTGCTGGGCGAGGAGGGCGCGAGCCCGGTTTCGACCGGCCAGATGGGCGACGCCATCCTGGCCGCGCTCGACGCCGGGCTCTGAACCCGCACCGGCCCGGGGCGGGCGCCCCGGGGTTGACGCAAAGGATACGGGATAGTTGGATAGCTGCGAAACGTAACAGTCCGCAGGTGCCCCGATGTCCCGCTATCTTGCGCGTTCTGCCGGCGCAGTTCTGGCAGTGGCCGGTCTTGGTCTCGCGGCGCCGGGCAGCGCCGTGGCCCAGGTGTCGCCGGCCGAGGCCCTGGTGGCTGAATCCGAGAATTTCCAGATATTCTGCATTCGGTCGGAGCGCTGCGCTGCAAGCACCATCCCGGCGCCGGATCGCGCCGCAGCCGCCGAAGGGTTGGCCGAACTGCAGGCCGCGCGCGGCTGGTTGGAGGGCATGGGGTTCCCTGTGGCGCGCGAGAACCTCGACGCCGGTACCGACGACAAGAAGGCGCTGCGCCTTCAGGTCGATGGCGAGGCCGTCGGCAAGAGCTGCGGTGAGATGACGGTTGCCTGTCACAGGCTCGATCCGCTGAACCGTGGCAGCCTTTACATGCCGGTCGAACATGTGAGCGATGCAGGCGACGGCGAAACGCTGGTACATGAATACGTCCACGCGCTGCAGGCCGCGCGCGACCCCGGCCGTGCGAAATGGATCAACGAGGCTGTCGCCACCGCCATCGGCTCCGCATGGCTGCGCAAGCGCACCGGGCAGAGCCAGGTTTACGAGCCGCAGTATTCGATGGTTCTCGACCGCGAATTCCATGACGGGCAGGACGACCCCGGTTACGGGAAATGGGACTATCTGATCCACCTCGGCCACGGCATCGGCAGTCCCGACGGCGTCGGCTGGCTGGCGCAGGGGGCGGTGATGGATGCGGCCGCCAATCCCGCGCTGAGGGACGGCAACGGGATGAGCCTGTTCTATGACGCGGGCGTGACCGGCGGACAGACCTTCGACAGGTTCTTTCCCGAATACGTCGCGCGTTTCAACAATGTCGAGGAGGGGCCGGCGGACCCCAACCGGACGGGCCGGTTCATGTATTACGGCGATATCGCCCGCCATTCGCTCAGCGTGCCATACACCGATGCGCGCCATGAGACCCGTTTCGACGGATCGGCGGTCGCCTTTTCCGCCCACCCGATGCTTCTGTCGCTCGACGTGACGCCGACGCCGGAGCGGCCCGAGGCCGAGAACATCCTCGTCGCCGAGGTCACGGTGAAGGGGGGCGATGCAGAGGGCGATTTGCGACTGGTGCGCGAACACCGGCTGGCCCCCGAGAAGCTGCGCGATGCGCTGCTGATCGACGGCAACGACGCCCCTGACGAGCTGGGCTTTTTCCGCGTCGCCTATACCCCGCCGCCCGATACCGAGGGGCGGACCAGCTTCGGCCTGCGCGTCGTCACGCGGCCGGTTTCCTTCAAGCCGCCGGTCTGCATCCAGGCCGGCGTCCCGGCGGAGTTCGAGCTGGACGGGGTGGGGGACATCATGCCCGAAAACTGGCGGCTCCGGGTCGACAACGGCAGCGCCGAGGGCGCGGTCGTTACCCCGGCGCGGGCCGGCAAGGTCAATATCGAGGTCGAGATCGACAGCCCCGTGACCCGCCGCGAAACCGGGATCGACCCGGTCGCGCCCGAGCGAACCCGCGTCGATCTGGGCAGTTTCGATGTCGCCGCCTCGGACTGCATGGTGCGGCTGACCATGGGCGATGCGGTGCTGACCTACGTGGTGCAGGGCGAATACACCGAATTCGCGGCAGCGACGGGCGAAGCGATCTATTTCTCGGAAACTGACATGGCGGTGTGGCAAGGCGGGGGCTGGATGCAGGTTCCGCCGGCGGCCAAGGGCATGATCATGGGGCAGATGCGGCAGAACAACCTGGCGCTGCGGATGGAACACCCGGACGCGCATGACAACGAGGGCATTTTCTTTGCCCGGATGCCGCTGATCTTTTCGCAGCGGTTCGCATGGTCGAACCTGAAAGGCGCGATGGCACCCGGCGGCGAGCCGCCGGAATTGAAAGCCGCACCGTGCCCGGATGGCGGCAAGGGCTGCCGCAGCACCGTCTTCGAAATGGACGGGCACCCCGTGCCGGTGGTCTTCGATGTCCAGAGGCGGCCGGCGGCCGTCACTTTCGACGGCGAGCAGTTGCGTTTTTCCTATGGCAGCTGGCAGGTGCGCCGTCCGCCGGGCTGGTGACGCGATTTCATCACTCGCCCCTTGCAACTCGTCCGCTTTGGCAGTAATCGCCGCGTCACGGTCGGAGTGTAGCTCAGCCTGGTAGAGCACTGTCTTCGGGAGGCAGGGGCCGGAGGTTCGAATCCTCTCACTCCGACCAGTGCCTGCAACGGCCCGGTTTTCCCAAGGAAAAAGAGCCCCCGCGATGCGAGGCCCAAGGGGGCCGCATCGCGCGGCCCGATCCTGATCGACCCGCCAAAGACCGGACCCGGTTGCCGCATCTCAAGGTTTCTTGACGGCACGGGACGGAAAAAACGAATACCGCAGGCGCGCGTTCCAAAAATATGCTGCCGGTACTAACCGACACCAAAAGCTCATGAACGGTGGCTGAACGGCGCGCTTCGGCACGTTGTGCCCCCATGAGAGGGGAGAGACAATGAACTTCAAGACCGACAGACGATCCATGTTGCTGGGCGCAGGCGCGTTCGGGGCCAGCGCCGCGCTCGGGCTTTCCGCAAGGCCGCTGCTGGCCCAGGACGGGCCGCGAAAGGGCGGGACGTTCCGCCTTGCGATCGCCGATTTCGACAGCGGCCTGACGCTCGACCCGCAGGTGAACGAGACCAAGTTCTCGACCAACCTGCAATGGCAGATCCGCAACAACCTCATAGAGGTCGGCCCGGGCGGGGTGCTGGTGCCCGAACTCGCCACCAGCTGGGAGCCCAACGACGATCTGACCGAGTGGGTGTTCAAGCTGCGCGACGGGGTCGAATTCCACAACGGCAAGACCATGACCGCCGAGGATGTGGCCTGGTCGCTCAACCTGCACCGCGGGGACGACTCGATATCCAAGGCCAAGTCGCTGATGGCCCAGGTGACCGACGTCAAGGCCACCGCGCCGGGCGAGGTCACGGTGTCGCTGGCGGCGCCGAACTCCACCCTGCCGGGGCTGATGACGATCATCAACCTGCTGGTTGTGCCGGCCGATGACCGCGATTTCAACAAGGGCGTAGGCACCGGCGGCTACATTCTCGAAAGCTACGAGCCGGGGGTCCGCTCGCGCGTGACCCGCAACCCCAACTACTGGAAGGAGGGCGCCGCCCACTTCGATATTGTCGAGACGCTGGCGATCAAGGACGTCACGGCGCGCATGACCGCGCTGCAGACCGGCCAGATCGACGCCATGAACTTCGTCGATCCGACCACCGCCAAGCTGTTGCAGGCGATGCCCGGGGTCGACCTCGTCCAGACCCAGGGCAAGGTTCACTACGCCTTCAGCATGGACACGACCGCGGCACCGTATTCCGACATCCGGGTGCGCACCGCACTCAAGCTGGCGATCGACCGCCAGGAAATGGTCGACAAGATCCTCGGCGGTTTTGGCTCGATCGCCAATGACCAGCCGATCTCGACCGCGTTCCAGTATCACAACCCCAACCTCGAACAGCATGTCTACGACCCCGACCGCGCCCGGGCGCTGATGAAGGAGGCCGGCGCCGAGGGCGACACCCTGCGGCTGCACGTGTCCGAGACGCCGTTCGCCGGCGCCGCCGACGCGGCGCAGCTCTTCAGCGAACAGGCCGCCCGCGCCGGCCCCCAGATCGAGGTCGCGCGCGAGCCCGAGGACGGCTACTGGTCGAACATCTGGGGCAAGAGGCCGTTCTTCGCCAGCCGCTGGTCGGGACGCGCCAACGAGGATCTCATGCTGACGCTGGCCTATTCGCGCGAATCGATCGGCAGCTGGAACGAGACCCACTGGGACAACGACGCCTTCAACAGGGCGCTCGTGGCCGCCCGCGCCGAACGCGACGACACCAAGCGCAAGGAGCTCTACTGGGAGTGCCAGCGCCTGATCTCCGAAGAGGGCGGCATGATCGCGCCGGTCTGGGCCGACTATCTCGACGCCAAGTCGAGCAAGGTCGCCACCCGCGAAGAGGTCGCCGGCGACTGGGATCTGGACGGTGGCCGAGCCTCCGAACGCTGGTGGTTCACCGCCTGAGATCGACATATCCGGGCGCGGTCCAGGCCGCGCCCGGTCACTTCATCCCTATCCGGGCCGCTACCGCCGCGTTTGCGGCTCCGCCCTTGCCGAGCCTCTCCCGATGTCCAACCCCGACGCCAGCAGCGCCAGCCGGATCGACGAGGCGATCGCC
>CAZNMK010000004.1:4494-5573 GCA_964574045.1 uncultured Roseovarius sp.
GCACTGACAGCCACGTTCGGAAACCGTCTGCTGACCTCCCAAGCGGTTCGAGAGCAGCACGCCCTGGGCGAGAGCTGGCTGCCGCCGACCCTGCCCGATGCTGTGGTCATGGCGCGCACGACCGACGAGGTGGCGCATGTGCTTTCCACCTGCAACGCGCTGGCGGTGCCGGTCATCCCCTTCGGCGCGGGATCGTCGGTCGAGGGGCAGATCCACGCGCCGCAAGGGGGTATCAGCCTCGATTTGTCGGGGATGAACCGCATCCTTTCGGTTTCGGCCGAGGACATGGATTGCACCGTGCAATGCGGCGTGACGCGCCAGAGCCTCAACGAGGAGCTGCGCGCGACGGGGCTCTTCTTTCCGGTCGATCTGGGGGCCCATGCGACGCTGGGCGGCATGGCCGCGACCCGCGCGTCGGGGACGACGACGGTGCGTTACGGTTCGATGCGCGAGCTGGTCATGGGCCTGACCGTGGTGGTCGCCGACGGCCGGGTCGTCCGCACCGGCGGGCGCGCCCGCAAATCCGCGGCCGGCTACGACCTCACCCATCTTTTCGTCGGCTCAGAGGGTACGCTCGGCGTCATTACCGAGTTGACGCTGCGGCTGCACGGCCAGCCGGCGGCGCGGCAATCGCTGATGTGCAGCTTTGCCGATCTCGAAGGCGCGACCGCGGCGGTGGTGGCGGCGCTTCAATGCGGGCTCGGCCTCAACCGCATCGAGCTTGCCGACGCGCTGCAGATGGCGGCGCTCAACCGGCATCTGGGGATCGATCTGCCCGAGACGGCGACGCTGTGGGTCGAACTGACCGGCTCCGGCCCGGCGGTGGCGCACGATCTGGCGGCGGTCGACGAGCTGCTGCGCGATGCCGGCGCGACGCGGATCGAACACGCCGCCAGCGCTGACGACGCCAACCGCCTGTGGCGCATCCGGCACGAGGCGCTCTATGCCGCGCGGGCGCTGCGGCCCGGCATCCGGGGTATATCGACCGATGTCTGCGTGCCGGTTTCGCGCCTGCCCGACTGCATTCGCGAAATCCAGAAGGTGATCGCGCAGACCGCGATCCAGGCTCCCCTGATCGG
>CAZNMK010000004.1:5583-20996 GCA_964574045.1 uncultured Roseovarius sp.
TTCCACATGGTCCTGCTGTTCGATCCCGCCGATCCGGGCGAAACCGCCCAGGCCCGGCACATCAGCGCCACGCTGGTGGCGCTGGCGCAGTCGATGGGCGGTACCGCCACCGGCGAACACGGCGTCGGCCTCGGCAAGAAGGCCTACATGCAGGCCGAGCACGGCCCGGCGCTCGACCTCATGCGGAGCATCAAGGCTGCGCTCGATCCCAACGGGATCATGAACCCCGGCAAGATATTCGATCCCTGATCGCCCTGACTGTCAGTTCGGCAGCAGCTTTTCCGCCAGCGCCTTCTGCGCGACCTCCCGGATTGCCTCGTAGGTATAGGTCGAGGCGGTTTCGGAACTCGCGAGCATTCCGACGCGCAGATTGCGGGTGGTGTTTGACAGCGGTTTTATCAGGTATCTGGCACCGTCCATCGCCACCGCGTGAAGGGTCGGCATCGCCAGGATGGAATAGCCGAGCCCGTGCGCGACCAGCACCCGGACAACCTCTGGCAGGCTGGAGCGGTAGACGATCTTGGGGCTGATCTTTGCCTGCTCGAAGAGCGACATGTAGTATTCGCCGCTCTTGGGCAGATCGAGAAAGACCATCGGATCGTCGGCCAGATCGGCCAGCGCGACACTGTCGCGTTCCGCCAGGCGGTGATGCGTCGGCAGGATGCAGTACGGCGCGACCTCGCCCAGCGGCTCGAAGTCGAGATCGCGCCCGATGCCGAAATCGTAGGTAAAGGCGATCTGGATGATGCCCTCGCGCAGCGAATCGAGCATCTTCGCCTGGTGCCCCTCGATGAAGGACAACCGCGAATCCGGGAACTCCCTCGCGTAGGCGTTCGATATCTGCGGTATGATGATCGGGGCCAGGGTGATGAAGCAGCCCGCGTGAACGACGCTCGATATCGTCTTGCCCAGTCCCTGCGCCTGGTTCTCCAGCGATTCGGCGTGTTCGAAGAACGCCTTGGCGGCGGCGAAGAACTTCTTGCCGTCCTCGGTCATCAGCAGGCCATGCGAGTGATGCCGGATGAATATCTGGATGTTGTACTGCGTTTCCAGCTGGTTGATCGCGGCCGAGATCGAGGGCGCGGAAATGTTGACGTCGAATGCCGCCTGGTTCACGCTGCCGGCCCGGGCCGCTGCGAGGAAATAGCGTATCTGACGTAGGGTAAACCGCGGGTCCAAGCTTGTGCTTCCTTTCTCTGTTACCCGAAAGAGGCGGTTGGGCGCGCTGGCCGGCGGGGGCATCGCGGAAATCGCGCGACCGGGCCCTTGGCAGGCATCTGGCCAGGCGGCCACCGACATCGCCTCGGCCGGCCTCGGCATGTCGGGGACACTACTACACCGGCAAGGTCGGTGCCGCCATCAAAACATTGACCGGGGCTGCCCAGGCCCGACCCCGTCGCCGCACCCAGGAGGCGGCTGGTCCTTGCCGGGCACAAGGGGCAACCATCCTGACCTTGAGCAACCCGTTTTTCATCGTTCCGACAGGGGCTTGCGGGCGGTTCCCCACCGCCATCCGCTCCGGCCGGAGCCCGGCGGCTGCGCGGCGTTCTGCCTGTCGCCGCAGGCCGCAGCAACGAAACGCCGACACGGGACATCGGAAAAACCTAATGGTGCGAACCGGGCGCGTCGCGGATACTTGCGGGGCACAAACAACAACCAGAAAACCAGGGAGGAGGAGTAATGCGTATCGTCAGTATCGCAAGATGGATTCCGGGCATCTGCACCGGGGTGGCGGCGCTCGTTCTGTCCGCGGCCGGGGCCGCGAATGCGGCCGAGACGTTCAAGTGGCGGTTCGGCATCTATTTCCCGTCCGTCGAGTCGCTGGAGGGACAGCGCGCGCAGGAATTCGTCAAGGCCGTAGCCGAGCGGTCCGACAACCGCCTGCAGATCGAGATCTTTCCGGGCGGGATGCTCGGCTTTTCCAGCTTTACCCACCACCGCGTCGTCGGCGACGGGCTGCTGGAAATGGGCACGACGATGAGCGCGGCGATGGTCGACGCCCCGGAATGGGAAACCCTGTCGCACGCGCTGTTGTTCACGTCGCGCGAGCAGGCCGAGACCGCATGGAAGACGGCCTTGCCCGATCTCGAGGCGGCGGCGCGGCGCGATTTCAACAGCCGCGTGCTTGGCGCCTTCATGGCCGAATTCGATCACATGCTTTCCAGGACGCCGCTGCCGACGGTCGAGAGCTGGAAGGGCCACAAGTTCCGCGCCTGGCAGAAACAGCTCGCCTGCTGGATGGAGCAGATGGGGGCGACGCCGATGGTGATCCCCTATCACGAGGCCTATACCGCGATGGCGACCGGCGTCGTCGAAGGCAACTCCGGCGGGTTGCAGGCGGCGCTCGACGTCAAGCTCTACGAGGTGACCGATTATCTGAGCACCGGCTGGACACCCAACGTTCCGTTCTATGTCACGCTGGTCAACGAGGACGCATGGACTTCGCTGCCCGCCGATCTGCAGCAGATACTGGCCGAAGAAGCCGCCCGCTATACCGCCGGCACCACCGTTGCATACTGGGACGCCTGGCCGCGGAACATGGAGCAGCTGGTCGAGAAGGGCATGGAGAAGGTGGCCGTTTCGTCCGAGGAACTGGCCAAGGGACGCGACGCCGCGCGGGTCTGCTGGGACCGGTGGCGGGCCGAAACCACGCCCGAGGCATCGGCCCTGATGGACAAGATCCTCGCCGCGATCGGCGGCTGAAGCGGCGGACGGGTCCGGGCGGGAGGCATTCCGCCCGGCCGCGCCGTAGCCGGAACGCCCCGTCCGCGACACGGGCGGCCGCCCTCGGCGCGCGGCGATCCGGCTCAACCGAAAGGAAGTGGCGATGCTGTCGAAATCGCGCAGGATCGTGTCCGGGCTGGGGCTGTGGGTCGCGGGTGCGGGAATCGTCGCGATGATCCTCCTGATCGTCGCGGAGATCGTCGCGACCAAGCTCTTCAACCGCTCGCTGCCCTATGTCCTCGAATACGCGGAGTACCTGGTGCCGATCGTCGCCTTCTGGGGGGCCGCCTTCGCCCTTGCGGAAAAGGCGCATGTGCGCGCCGACATCCTGGTGCACCGGTTCCCCGAGCGCCATCGCAGGTGGATACTGCTTGCCGGGTATGTGCTCGGGCTGATCTTTCTCGTGCTGGTCTTCAGGCAGTTGCTGAACGTGGCGCTGCTCAGCATCGAGATGAAGCGGTATTCGTTCTATCCCGTGCCCTCTCCGCTCGGCCCGCCGCAGCTTTTCGCCAGCATCGGTCTGGGCTTGTTCATCGTCCAGCTGCTCATCGAGATCGCCGCGATGGTGGCGGAGATCGCGACCGGCGACCGCAAGGAGGCAAGGCGATGAGCGCGGCGTGCGCGACCGACAGCGGGGGCTCGCCGTGGAGCTTCTGATCGTCGTCGGTATCTATGTCTCGGCCCTTGTCCTGCTGATCTTCTTCGGGGTGCCGATCGTGTTCGCGCTGGGCGCCGTCGCGGTCGGCTCGCTCTATCTCGCCAATCCGGCCCTGGTTCTGGCGCTTGGACAGCTTACCTGGGACGGGTTGACCAGCTTTGTCCTCGGCGCCATCCCGATGTTCATCTTCATGGGCTACCTGATGTTCGAATCGGGGCTGAGCAAGCGCATCTACGACGGCATTCATCCGCTGATCGACCGGCTGCTGCCCGGCGGCCTGCTGCATTCCAACATCGTCGTCGGCGCGGCCTTCGCCGCCTGTTCGGGCTCGTCCCTGGCGAGTTGCGCCACCATCGGGACGGTGGCGCTGCCCGAGATGGAAAAGCGCGGCTACGAGCGCAGCATCGCCGCCGGGTCGGTCGCCGCCGGCGGCACGCTCGGCATTCTCATCCCGCCCAGCATCAGCCTGATCGTGTTCGGTGCCATGACCGACCAGTCGATCGGCCAGCTTTTTCTCGGCGGGGTCATGCCGGGGCTCGTCCTGACCCTGGCCTATGTCGGCTATATCGCGGCAAGGGTGCGGCTGTCGCCGGGCCTCGTGTCCGGCGGCGCCAAGGTCGCAAAGCAGCCCTGGGGCGCATGCCTGCGCGCCCTTCTCAAGACCTGGCCGGTGGCGGTGCTCTTTGTCGGGGTCATGGGCTCGATCTACACCGGCATCGCCACGCCGACGGAATCGGCCGCCATCGGCTGCGTTCTGGCCTTCGCGATCGCCGCCGGCTACCGGATGCTCGACCGCGATGTGCTGGGCCGGGCGCTGGCCGGCAGCGTCAGGACCACGGCGATGGTGCTGTGCATCTTCTGGGCGGCCAAGCTGATGGGGCTTTATCTGACCTACGAACAGATCACCGCGCAACTGTCGGCGATGGTGATCGGCCTCGGCCTGACCCCGTTCTTCACGCTGCTCGTCCTGATCGTGTTCTACCTGGTTCTCGGGATGCTCATGGACGGGCTCGCGGCGATGATCATGACACTGCCGCTGACATTTCCCATCGTCATGTCGCTGGGGTTCGATCCGGTCTGGTACGGCGTGCTGCTGACCATGCTGATCGAGGCCGGGCTGCTGACGCCGCCGGTGGGCATCAACCTCTTTATCCTTCAGGGGCTGCGGCCCGATTACCCCTTTGGCGTGCTGGTGCGCGGCGCGATGCCGTTCTTTTTCGCGCTGCTTGCCGTCATTGCCCTGGTGGTCGCCTTTCCCGGCCTCGTCACCTGGCTGCCGCGGCTGGTCTTTTCGTGACCGGTCCCGGCACGACCCGCGGCCGGCCGCCGGAAGGGGGTGAATCGGCCGTCGGCCGTGCGGATCGCGCCCGATTTAGCAATTCCGATCCGCAGCCCACAGAAAACACTAATACCGACTCGGTTCCGCCCTGCCATAGTATCCGGCATGCCAAGAACGGAAGATAGGATGAGTCCATGACATCGACTGAGCTGAAATCCATTGGAGATGCATCCTGGCGCAAGGATGGTGTCGCCAAGGTCACGGGGTCCGAGAAATACGCGCCCGATATCTCGGTCGAACGGATGTGGTATGGCCGCGTGCTGCGCAGCCCTCACGCGCATGCCCGGATCGTCAGCGTCGACACCAGCGCGGCCGAGGCGCTGGGCGCGGTCTGCCTGACCTATGCCGATGTGCCGCACATGCGCTACAACGAGCGGATCGTGAGCACGCCGCCCTGTCTCTACCGTGACCGCACGGTGGTGGCCGACAAGGCCCGCCATGTCGGCGAGGCGCTGGTCGGCGTGGCCGCCCCGACCGAGGAGCTGGCCGAGAGGGCGCTGCGCGCGATTCGGATCGAATACGAGCCGCTGCAGGTGATCACGACCATGGAGCAGGCGCAGAAGGACGGCGCCGATGCGGTCCACGACACCGTGCACCTGAACGGCGAGGATATCCCCATCGTCAACAACGTGGCGGTGTCGCGCACGATCGAGGTCGGCGACATCGAAAAGGGGTTCGCCGAAGCCGATCTGGTGATCGAGCGGAAATACCGCACCAGCCGCATCTACCATGCCCAGATGGAGACCAAATCGGTGGTCTGCCGCCCCGAGATCGACGGCGGCATCACGGTGTGGGCGAGCACCCAGTCGATCCACAACACGCGCATCCTGCTCGGCCAGATCTACGACCTGCCGCTCAACAAGGTGAATGTGGTCAAGGCGGCGCTCGGCGGCTCTTTCGGATCGAGCATCCAGATGAACTCGGTCACCCCGATCTGCGTCGGCCTGGCATTGAAGGCCGGGCGCGCGGTCAAGATCGCCTCGACCCGCGAGGAGGACATGTACGACCATGTCCGCTATCCTTCCGAGATCACGCTCAAGCTCGGGGTCAGGAAGGACGGCACGCTGGTCGCCGGCGACATGCGCGCCGAAATCGACATCGGCGCCCACAACATCCAGGCATTTCCGTTTCTCGGCGGTCTGGGCGGGTTCTGGGCCTCGCTCTACAAGCTGCCGAACATGAAATATGTCGGCCGGGCCATCTACACCAACAAGACGCCGTCTTGCGCGATGCAGGGCTTCGGCGCCCCGCAGGCGCATTTCGCGGTCGAGAGCCTGATGGACGAGATCGCCCACGAGCTTGGCGTCGATCCGATCGAGTACAAGCTCAGGCACTATGTCGGGCTGGGCGGCACCTTCTGGGGCCAGGGACCGGCATCGAAATGCATCATCCGCAGCGACGGCGTGCCGGAACTGCTGCGCACCGGCGCCGAAAAGATCGGCTGGAAAGACCGCCCGAAGCCCGGCTCGCAGACTGGCCGCATGCGGCGCGGTATCGGCATGGCGCGCGGTTTCCATACCAGCGGCGTCGGCCACGCCAAGGCCTCGGGCGCCGAGATGATCGACTATTCCGGCGCGATCGTGAAGCTCAACGAGGACGGCACCGTCGACCTGATCCAGTCGCTGATGGATCACGGCGGCGGCACCAACCACGCGATTTCCAAGATCGTGGCCGAGGAAATCGGGGTGCCCACCGACATGGTCGGCATCTCGCCCTGCGACACGCGCACCTCGCTTTACGACGTGACCACCCACGCCACGCGCGGCGTCTATGCCGGCGGCGCGGCGGCGCTCAGGGCGGCGAAGGAGGTCAAGGAGCAGATCCTCGACTGGGCGGCGCGGGTGCTCGACGTGCTTCCCGAATCGCTGGTGATCGAGCCCGACCACGAGCTTGGCCAGGGCGTGATCTATTGCCCGAACCTGGCCGAACGGCGGATGACGGTCGGCGAACTGGCACGGTATCTGCACCTCAACAGCCTCGGGACGATCAGCTCGTCCCAGAGCCTGCGCCAGGTCAACTGCCCGCCCGCCTATGTCTCTTACTTCGTCGATATCGAGGTCGATACCGAGACCGGCAAGATTCACACCCGCCGCGCCGCGCTCGGCAGCGATTGCGGCACTGTGGTCAACCCGGCGCTGGCCAGCGGCCAGCTCATCGGCGGTCTTTCCAAGGGGCAGGGCTATGCGCTGGTCGAGGACAACCAATGGGACCCGGAGACCGGCGAGCTTGCCAGCAAGGGGTTCTGGGTCGATGGCAAGACCCCTTCGATAGCCGAGGCGCCGCGCGTCGACGACATCGTGACCCACTTCGCCAGCACCTACGAGCCCACCGGCCCGTTCGGCGCCAAGGGACTTGGCGAAGCGGCGAAGAACCCCGCCATCGCGGCCTTCAACAACGCGGTCTACAACGCGCTCGGCATCCGCTTCTACGAAGTGCCGATCACGCCTGAAAAGGTGCTTGCCGCGCTGGCCGATCAGGAAGCGAAGAAACGCAAACAGCCCGGACACGCCAAGCGCGAGACCCCGGCGCCCGTTGCCGAATAGAGGCTAGGTCCACACATGTACATCAATACCAACACCCGCATCCTGGCGCCGGAGTTCGAATTCGCACAGCCGACCACGCTCGCCGAAGCCTTCGCGCTGATCGAGCAGCATGGCGACGGCGCGCACCTGCTTGCCGGCGGAACCGACCTTCTGGTGCAGATGAAGATGGAGCGGCTCAAGCCCGCCTGCGTGATCGGCCTGAGAAAGCTGGACGAGCTCAAGGGCATATCGTCCTCCGGCGACGGCCACCGCATCGGCGCCGCCGCGACCGTCATGGAGGTCGCCAAGTCGGCAACCCTCAAGGCGCGCTATGACGCCCTGGTCGAGGCCTGCAACGCCTACAGCACCGTGTCGGTGATGATCATGGGCACCGTCGGCGGCAATCTCTGCAACGCCTCGCCCGCGGGCGACACCGCCCCGGCGCTGATCGTCCACGACGCGAGCGCGGTGGTGCGCTCGGCCAAGGCCGAGCGCCGGGTGCCGGTCGCGGAATTCGCCACCGGCCCCGGCAAGACCGTCCTCGCCAAGGGCGAGATACTGACCGCGGTCGAGTTGCCCGAGCCCGTCGCCGGAACCGGCAGCGCGTTCCTCAAGATGTCGCGCGTGGTGGCCGATATTTCCCAGGTCGCCGCGGCGGTATCCCTGGTGCGCGACGGCGACAAGGTAACCGATTGCCGGATCGCGCTCGGGGCCGTGGCGCCGACCCCGATTCGCGTGGCGCGCGCCGAAAGCGCGCTCAACGGGCAACGCGGAACGCCGGAGGCCTTCGCCGAGGCCGCCGCCATCGTCGCCGAGGACATCAAGCCCATCACCGACGTCCGGGCATCCGAGGAATACCGCAGGCAGGCGGCCCGGAGCATTGTCCGCGATGCCCTGAACACAGCCTGGCAGCGTGCCGCAAAGGGAGCCGAGAAATGAGCAAGCACACGATCCGTTTCACCCTGAACGGGGCGCCGCGGGAAATCGACGTCAAGTCCAACGAACTGCTGATGAACGTCATCCGCGAAAGGGAACAGCTGACCGGCACCAAATACGGTTGCGGCATCGGCGAGTGCGGGGCCTGCACGGTTCACGTCGACGGCAAGCCGACGCTTTCCTGCCTGGAACTGGCGGTCAGCATCGACGGCGCCGAGGTGGTCACGATCGAGGGGCTTGCCAAGGGGCGCGAACTCGACCCGCTGCAGAAGTCGTTTCTCGACAACAACGCCGTCCAGTGCGGTTACTGCACGCCGGGGATGATCATGGTCGGGCGCTCGCTTCTCGACGAGAACCCGAACCCCACCGAGGACGAGGTGCGCACCCACATGCGCGGGCAGTTGTGCCGCTGTACCGGATACGCCAGCATCGCCAAGGCGGTGATGGGCGCGGGCCGCTACGAGACGGAAGAGTTCAAGCTCCCGGCGGAATAGACGCCGGGATGACCGGCGGCCGATGCGTGAATGTGCAGGAGAAAGGTGTGAAGAAGTGACAACGGACAAAAGCGATATCCACATCAAGGGCGGCGTCTTCGTCAACAGCAAGGAAATGAAGCTGGCCGACGTCTTCATCAAGGACGGGCTGATCGAGAGCGTCGAGGCCCCCGGCAGCGGCAAGACCGCGAAGGAGACCATCGACGCCTCGGGCAAGTACGTTCTGCCCGGCATCGTCGAGGCGCATCTTCATCCGGTCTATGCCGACCGGCTCGACACGCTGTCGCAGGCGGCGGTCTACGGCGGGATCACCACGCTCATCCCCTATATCGGCGCCGTCAAGGCGTGGGGCGTCGAGGGCAATCTCCTCGATGCCGTGAACTATTTCATCGAGGAAGGCGCCCGCGATTCGGTCGTCGATTTCGGACTGCATTGCAGCCTTGTCGCGAACGACCTGGCCGAGCTAGAAAACACCATCCCCCAGATCTGCGCCAAGGGCGTCCGTTCGTTCAAGGGCTTCATGGCGTACAAGAAGCGCGGGATGTTTCTGGGCGATTCCGACCTGATGCGCATTCTCAGCGTGCTCAAGGACAACGGCGGTCTCTTCTGCGTTCATGCCGAGAACGGCGATCTTTGCGATTTCCTCGAGGACAAGTTCTCGGAAGAAGGCAAGACCGGGCCGGAATACTACGCGCCCTCGCGCCCCGCGATCACCGAGGCCGAGGCCGTGTTCCGCATCCTGAGCTTTGCCAAGGTGCTCGATTGCCCGATGTACATCGTCCATGTCTCCACCAAGGAGGCGCTCGACGTCATCCAGATGTACAAGAAATGGAGCGGTGCGCCGATCTACACCGAAACCTGCACCCACTACCTGACATTGACCAACGAAGAGATGCTCAAGCTGGGCTCGCTCGCCAAGGTCAGCCCGCCGCTGCGCGAGAAGGACGACATCGACGCCCTGTGGCAGGCGATCATCGACGGCAAGGTCGACGTCATCGGCGCGGATACGGGCGGTCACCTGATTGCCAACAAGGAGCCGCGTTTCGGCGATGTCTTCAAGGCGCCGGCCGGCCTGCCGGGGCAGGAGACGATGTTCACGGTGACCTATGACGAGGGCGTCAACCGCCGTCAGGTCAGCCTGTGCCGGCTGGTGGAGCTGGTCTGCGAGAAGCCGGCCAAGATCTTCGGCATCTACCCGCGCAAGGGCGTGCTTCAGCCCGGTGCCGACGGCGACGTGCTGATCTTCGACCCGATGAAGGAACACACCATCCACGCCGAGAACCAGCACGTGAATACCGACTACACGATGTACGAGAACCGCAAGGTGCTGGGCGCGCCCGAGATCGTCATCCAGCGCGGCGAGATTCTTTTGCGGGATGGAGAACTCAGGGCCAAGAAGGGCCGCGCGAAATTCCTCGAGGCCGGCCCCGCCTGCTGAAGGGATGCCGTCGCACGAACATGTCGACAAACGGAACTGACCAGAAAACCAAGACAGGAGAAACCCAGATGTCAGGAAGAATACTCAAGGTCGCGGCGCTGCAGGAAAAGGCCATGCCGCGGGCGTCGATCAAGGAGAAGATGGAGAAGCGCACGCTGCCGCTGATCGAGGAAGCGGCCAAGAAAGGTGCGCAGATCATTCTCGCGACCGAGCTGTGCACGACCGACTACGACCGCTGCTACGGCCAGAAGGACAACGACATCTTCAAGGAAGCCGAGACCATCCCCGGCTACTCCACCAACGAGGTGGCCAAGCTGTGCAAGAAGCACGGCGTCTACGTCATATTCCCGCTGTTCGAGAAGGCGCATCCCGGCATCTACTACAACTCGTCGGCGACGATCGGCCCGGACGGCTCGATCGTCGGCACCTACCGCAAGACCCAGGTCGCGGGCGTGCAGGCACTGGAAAAGATGTATTTCCGCGCCGGCCAGGACTTCAAGGTTCACGAGACCGAGTTCGAACCCTACGCCAAGTTCGGCACCATCATCTGCCATGATCGCCGCTATCCCGAAACCTCGCGCATCCTGGCGATGCTGGGGGCCGAGGTGATGTTCTGCCCGACCGCCGCGCCCGGCTATGCCCACGGCGTGCACTGGGGCAATCTCAACATCATGCGTGCGGTCGACAACGGCATGTTCTGCGTCTACTCGAACCGGATCGGCAAGGAAGGCATCAACGACTATTTCGGCGAGAGCATGATCGTCGATCCGATGGGCGAGGTGATCGCGTCGGGCGGCAAGGAGGAAAACGCCGTGGTGATGGCCGACCTCGATCTCGCCAAGGTCGACGAGGCCCGGATCAAGGTGCCGACCCTGCGCGACATGCGCGGCGACTTCTGGATGAAGTACTACAACCCGGTCTACGACGAACTGATCGGCTGAGATATCGACAACGGGCGCCGCGGCGGCATCGCCGCCGCGGCGCCGGCATCCCAACACGACTGGGCAGGACAAAGACCCGCAATTAGGCCTTCAGCCACGCCCGCGAGGCGCTTCGCGCGAACACCGGCTGGACGCGCGCCTGGCGAGACGCCACACCGAAACCCGCCTATGACGTCATCGTCGTCGGCGGCGGCGGGCATGGCCTCGCGACCGCCTACTACCTGGCGAAGAACCACGGCATCGCCAATGTCGCCGTTATCGAGAAGGGATATATCGGCGGCGGCAATACCGGGCGCAACACGACCATCGTGCGCTCCAACTACATGATCGACGGCAACACCCGGTTCTACGAACATTCGATGAAACTGTGGGAAGGGCTGAGCCGCGACCTGAATTTCAACGTCATGTTCTCGCAGCGCGGCCAGGTCAACCTCTGCCATTCGCCGGCCCAGGTCGACGCGGCTGCGCGGCGCGGCAACATCATGCGGATGAACGGCATCGACGCCGAACTACTGTCGCGCGACGAGGTCAGGAAACTCGTCCCGATCCTCGACTATTCCGAGAACGCGCGCTTTCCCATTCATGGCGGGCTCTGGCAGCAGCGCGCCGGCACCGCCCGGCACGACGCCGTCGCCTGGGGCTATGCCCGCGCCGCCAGCGCGCGTGGCGTCGACATCATCCAGGGGTGCGAGGTCACCGGCTACCTGTGGGATCGCGGCACGATAGTGGGTGTGCAGACGACCCGCGGCGACATCCGCGCCAAAAAGGTCGGCCTCGCGGTCGCCGGGCACACCAGCCACATGGCCAGGATGGCCGGTCTCCGGCTGCCCATCGAGACCCACGTTCTGCAGGCTTTCGTGACCGAGGCGATCAAGCCCGTGATCGACTGTGTCGTGGCCTTCGGCGCGGTGCATTTCTACATCTCGCAGTCCGACAAGGGCGGGCTGGTGATGGGCGGCGATCTGGATGGTCACAACTCCTATGGCCAGAGGGGCGATCTGCCCATCGTCGAGGAAACCATGAGCGCCGCCAAGGCACTGGTGCCGCTGGTGTCGCGCCTGCAGCTGGTGCGCCACTGGGCGGGCGTCATGGACATGTCGATGGACGGAAGCCCGATCATCTGCAAGAGCCCGGTCGACGGCCTCTTCATCAATGGCGGCTGGTGCTATGGCGGTTTCAAGGCGACCCCGGCCTCGGGCTGGTGCTATGCCCATACCATCGCCAACGACGCGCCGCATCCGCTCAATTCCCGCTTCACGCTCGATCGCTTTCATCGCGGCTATCAACTCGATGAAAAGGGCATGGGGCCGACCCCCTGGGCGCACTGAAAGGACAGGACGATGCTGCGAATTCCATGCCCGAACTGCGGCGAGCGCGATTATGTCGAGTTCCTCTATGGCGGAGATGCCAGTTCCCGGATGCCGGACCTGGCGGATGACGATATCGGGCGCTGGGCCGACTTCGTGTTCTTCCGCGAGGACCCCAAGGGCGAGCACAGCGAGTACTGGCAGCACCAGCACGGCTGCCGGCAGTGGCTGACGGTGCGGCGCCACACGGTGACGCACGAGGTGCTTTCGGTCAGGCCGGCAATCGAGGTCGCGTTTTCCGGCGATCAGGAACGGGAGGAAGTGGCATGAGCGGACGCTGGCGGCGCCTGAGTTCCGGCGGCCGGATCGACCGCTCGAAGCCGGTATCGTTCCGCTTCGACGGGCGCTCCTATACCGGATATGACGGCGATACCCTGGCCTCGGCGCTGCTTGCCAACGGCGTGACGCTGGTCGGGCGCAGTTTCAAGTATCACCGCCCGCGCGGCATCTACACCGCCGGCATCGAGGAGCCCAACGCGCTGGTGACGATGCGTGGCGGCGACAGGCACGAGCCCAACGTCGCGGCAACCAAGGCCGAGCTTTATGACGGGCTGGAAGCGTCCAGCCAGAACCGCTGGTCGTCGCTGCGCCACGACGTCATGAGCTTCGTCAACCTCTTTCCCAAGCTCTTTGCCGCCGGCTTCTATTACAAGACCTTCATCGGCCCGACGCGCGGATCGTGGATGTTCTACGAAAAGTTCATCCGCAAGGCGGCGGGCATGGGCGAGGCGGCGGCCGAACCCGATCCCGACCGCTATGAAAAGGCGCATGCCTTTTGCGACCTGCTGGTGGTCGGCGCGGGGCCGTCGGGCCTGGCGGCCGCGATCGGCGCCGGGCGCAGCGGTCTGCGTGTCCTCCTGGTCGAGGATGACGCGGTTCTCGGCGGCTCGCTGCTCGGCTCGGGCGACGATGCACGGAACGAGGGCTGGCTCGACGCGGCGCTGGCCGAGATCGAGGCGCTGCCGAACGTCCGGGTAATGACGCGCACCTGCGCCTTCGGCGCCTACGACCAGATGACATTCGCGCTGCTCGAACGGGTGAGCGACCATCTCGGAGTCCCCGTTCCGCACCAGCCGCGCCAGCGTTACTGGCGGGTGCGCGCAAAACGCGCGATCCTGGCCACCGGCATGATCGAACGGCCGATCGTGTTCGGAAACAACGACCTGCCGGGGGTCATGCTGGCCTCGGCGGCGCGTACATATGCGAACCGCTACGCCGTGGCGCCCGCGGGCGATGTCGTCGTGTTCACCAACAACGACACCGCCTATTCGGCGGCGCTCGATCTCAAGGCCGCCGGCGCGCGGGTCTCGGTCGTCGACGCGCGGGCGCAGATCGCCGATGAACTCCGGACCCGGATGGCGGGCGAGGGGATTGCCCTGCATCTGGGATGCGCGGTCGGCCGGGCGAATGGCACAAGACAGGTGCGCAGCGTCGACATCGTTCCCTTCGACCCCAAGACGCCCCGGCGCGCCCGCGTCGGAAAGACCCTGAAATGCGACCTCCTCGCGGTCTCGGGCGGCTGGACCCCGACGCTTCACCTGCTGGGGCAGCGCGGCTGCAAGCCGGTCTATCACGAGGAAAAGGCGATGCTGGTCGCCGACGCGATTCCGGCGGGGTTCGATCTCGTCGGCGGCGCGGCGGGGGATTTCGACCTCGTCTGCGGGGTCGAGGCCGGCATCCGGGCGGGCCACGCCGCGGCGGCGGCGTGCGGATATCGACCCGCCGAGCAGGGCCGTTCGCTGGCTGAGGGTCTGCCGGCGCTTTCGTCGTCGCATGGCATCGTGCCCGTATGGACGGTGCCGCATCCCCTGGGAACGCGGCCAAAGAAGAAATTCGTCGATCTGCAGCACGATGTCGGCGCGGACGATATCGAACTCGCACATCGCGAGGGGTATGTATCGGTCGAGCATCTCAAGCGCTACACCACGCTCGGGATGGCGACCGACCAGGGCAAGACGTCGAACCTCAACGCGCTCGGGATCATGTCCGCGATCCGCAACCGGCCTATCGCCGAAATCGGCACGACGACCTTCCGCCCGCCGTTCCGCCCGATCGCGATCGGGGCGCTGACGGGGCCGGAAACCGGCCTCCATTTCCGGCCGACCCGGCGCAGCCCGATGCACGACTGGCACGAGGCCAACGGCGCCACCTTCACCACCACCGGCCTGTGGCTGCGGCCGTGGTACTTCCCGAAGTCCGGCGAGTCCAAGGCCGACGCCTACAGCCGCGAGGTTGCGGGGGTGCGCCGTTCGGTCGGGCTGGTCGACGTCTCCTCGCTCGGCAAGATCGACATCCAGGGCCCGGACGCGGCCGAATTCCTCAACCGCGTCTATGTCAACAACTGGGCCAAGCTGGCGGTCGGCAAGGCGCGCTACGGTGTCATGCTGCGGCCCGACGGGATCGTCATGGACGACGGCACCACGTCGCGGATATCCGAACACAGCTATTTCATGACGACGACCACCGCGGGAGCCGGCAAGGTCATGTCGCAGCTGGAATACCTGTTGCAGACCGCCTGGCCCGATCTCAGGGTCCACGTGACCTCGGTCACCGGCCAGTGGGCGGGCATGGCCGTTGCCGGTCCGCGCAGCCGCGAACTGCTCGAAAAGGTGATCGCCGATGTCGATCTCTCCGACGCGGGCCTGCCGTTCATGGGGGTCCGGCACGGTCATGCCGGCGACATTCCGGTGCGCATCCTGCGGATCAGCTTTTCGGGCGAGCGCGCCTACGAGGTCTATACGCCGGCGGGCTATGGCGAGGCGCTGTGGCAGCGCTTTTGCGATCAGGGCGCGTCGTGCGAGATGGTCGTCTATGGCGTCGAGTCGCTGGGTGCGCTGCGCATCGAGAAGGGACATGTCGCCGGACCCGAGATCGAAGGCCGGACGACGCTGGCCGATCTCGGGCTGGCGGGAATGGCGAGCAAGACCAAGCCGTTCCTCGGCGGTGCGCTGATGCGGCGGGAGGGCACGTCCGATCCGTCGCGGCCTCAGCTCG